>CAKUUG010000037.1 GCA_934692665.1 uncultured Candidatus Melainabacteria bacterium
TTATTTTGTATAGACGTTGATGGTTTTGATGGGCCTGAAAAACCTTTTGGGTATTTGATTCGAGCCGATGGAAAAATTATAACGGGTTTAAGAGCCGATTCTTGGCTTGAAAAAAGTATACAAGATGAATAAAAACTTATAAATATTTTCAACTAAAAAAGCTGAGAATAATTAACTCTCAGCTTTTTGGTTGTATAAAAATTTTTTATGCTTCTTTGTATGCATCAACTGTACTATGTATACTGATTGCTGCATTGTTAATTCCACCTGCAACTGCTAAACCAAGATTCATTTATTAATGCGATAAAAATAAAAATTACTTTTTCAAACAAGAAATGTTGAATTATTTTTTTAAACAAACGACACAAATAAGAAAATCATTAAAACAATAAGTAAATTGCTATTTTACACGATTTTTTAAAAATTTCAATATATTGTAAATTTTTATGAAGCAAAAATCTTGACCACCGTTATTTAAGCTATATAATTATTAAAGTTTAGTAAAATGTTGCATTATGGCAAAAAAGCCTTTGAAACAAAAAAGTTTCAAAAAACAAAGTAGAGAGCCACTTTGCAAAGTTTTAAAAATAATCGTAATTACATATATTAGAGGTACTTAGATGACAACAACTACAAAAGCAAGTCGCGTTACTCCACAAGGTATTCCCGGCACTCGTCTTACAGATTTACCTGATTTGATTGAAGTTCAAAAGAAATCTTTTGAGCAATTTTTAAAAGAAGGTTTGAAAGAAGAATTGCTTTCATTCAGTCCTATCAAAGATTACACTGGAAGATTAGAACTTCATTTTCTTCCAAATTACACTTTTGATAAACCAAAATATACAATAGAAGAAGCAAGAATACATGACGCTACTTATGCAAAACAACTAAGAGTCATGATGCGTCTTATCAATCGTGATAGTGGTGAAATCAAAGAACAAGAAGTATACATCGGCGATATACCAACCATGACCGATAAAGGTACATTTATCGTAAATGGTGCAGAACGTGTTATCGTTTCACAAATTGTTCGTTCTCCTGGTATTTACTATAAAAAAGAAGTTTCACCTACCGGTAAACGTCTTTATAACGCTACATTAATTCCAAATCGTGGTGCATGGTTAAAAATCGAAACCGATTCTAATGACCTTGTATATGTAAAAATTGATAAAAACAGAAAAATTTTGGCTACAACTTTGTTGAAGGCATTGGGTATTACTCCATCTGAAATGGAAAAATTATTTACTCATTTTGACTTTTTGAAAAAAACTTTAGACAAAGATACAGCTGCAACAACAGATGAAGCACTTGTTGAAGTTTACAAAAAACTTCGCCCCGGTGATCCTGCAACACCTGCAGGCGGACGTTCAATTTTGGAAGCTCGTTTCTTTGATGAAAAGAAATACGATATAGGAAAAGTTGGCCGTTATAAGTTAAACAAAAAATTAGGTTTAAATTTACCTGAAACGCAAAGAACAATTACAATACAAGACATCGTTGCAGGTATTGAATATCTTGTTAACTTAACATACGACGAAGGTACTCTTGATGATATCGATCACTTGGGAAATCGTCGTATCAGATCAGTTGGCGAATTGTTACAAAACCAATTCAGAGTTGGTTTATCCAGAATTGAAAGAATCGTTAAAGAAAGAATGACTTTACAAGATTCTGAAACTTTGACTCCATTAAATCTTTTAAATACAAAACCATTGGTTGCGTCTTTAAAAGAATTCTTTGGTTCTTCTCAATTGTCACAATTTATGGACCAAACAAACCCATTGGCAGAGTTGACTCACAAACGTCGTATTTCAGCACTTGGACCTGGTGGTTTGATGAGAGAAAGAGCAGGATTTGCTGTTCGTGATATTCACCCTTCTCATTATGGTCGTTTGTGTCCTGTAGAAACTCCTGAAGGACCTAACGCCGGTTTGATTAACTCGCTTGCAACCCATGCTAGAGTTAATGATTATGGTTTTGTTGAAACTCCATTCTTTGTTGTAAAAGATGGACAAGTAACCGATGAAGTTCATTATTTAACAGCAGATGAAGATGAAAATTATCGTGTAGCTCCTGCAGATATTGAACTTACAAAAGATAGAAAAATTAAAGACCCATACGTTCCGGTTCGTTATAGATCAGAATTTATTATGGGCGAATCTACTAAAGTTGACTATGTTGGTGTTTCTCCTATCCAAATCATTTCAGTTGCGACATCATTAATCCCGTTTATTGAACACGATGACGCAAACCGTGCTTTGATGGGTTCTAACATGCAACGTCAAGCAGTACCTTTGCTTATCACTCAAAGACCGGTTGTTGGTACAGGTTTAGAAAAACGTGTTGCAAAAGACTCCGGTATGGTTGCTGTTTCACCATGTGATGGTACAGTAATTAAAGTAATGGGTGAAGAAATCCACATTAAAGATGAAAAAGGCAATGTTCATCAATGTCAATTGCTTAAATATGTTCGTTCTAACCAAGATACATGTATCAACCAAAAACCTCTTGTATCTGAAGGCGACATAGTAAAAGAAGGCGATGTTATAGCAGATGGTGCTTCTACAAATATGGGTGAACTTTCTTTAGGTAAAAACGTCCTTGTTGCATATATGCCTTGGGAAGGTTACAACTACGAAGATGCTATTTTGCTTTCTGAACGTTGTGTTTATGACGATGTATTTACATCACTTCATATAGAAAAATTAGAAATCGATGCTCGCCAAACAAAACTTGGACCTGAAGAAATTACTCGTGAAATTCCAAACGTTTCTGAAGATTCTATTCGTCACCTTGACGAAAGAGGTATCGTAAGAATCGGTGCTAGAGTATATGCTGATGATGTTTTAGTTGGTAAAATCACGCCAAAAGGTGAATCCGAACATCCACCTGAAGAAAAATTATTGAGAGCGATTTTTGCTGAAAAAGCACGTGATGTTAAAGACAATTCACTTCGTGTTCCTCACGGCGAAGGTGGTCGTGTAGTCGACGTAAAAGTATTTGATAGAGAAAAAGGTGATGAACTTCCACCTGGTGCAAATACCGTTATCAGAGTTTACATTGCTCAAAAACGTAAAGTATCGGTTGGTGATAAACTTTCAGGTCGTCATGGTAACAAAGGTATCGTTTCAAGAATTTTACCAAAAGAAGATATGCCATTCTTGCCTGATGGAACACCTGTTGATATCGTGTTGAATCCACTAGGTGTACCTTCTCGTATGAACGTTGGTCAAACTTATGAACACTTGCTTGGTTTGGCTGCATATTTAACAGGAAATCACTATGAATCTCCGTTGTTTGATGAAATGTACGGTGCAAACCAATCAGAAAACAATACTAAAGCAGAATTGTTAAAAGGTATCAAAGAACGTGGTATCGATTGGGTTGGTGAAGATGGAAAAGTTACATTGTACGATGGTAGAACAGGCGAACCATTTGATGAACCAATTGCAGTTGGTATTTCATATATATTGAAACTTGTCCACTTGGTTGATGATAAAATCCACGCTCGTTCAACCGGCCCATACTCATTGGTTACTCAACAACCATTAGGTGGTAAGGCACAATTCGGTGGTCAAAGATTCGGTGAAATGGAAGTTTGGGCACTAGAAGCTTATGGTGCTGCTTACACATTGCAAGAAATGTTAACTATAAAATCTGATGACGTGAACGGTCGTTCTCGTGCTTATGAAGCAATAGTTAAGGGCGACAATATTCCTCGTCCGGGTATTCCTGAATCATTTAAGGTATTAGTTCGTGAACTTCAAAGTATCGGTCTGGATATTGCGGTATCTAAAAAAGGCGGAGAAGAAGTCGATCTTATGTCTGATACGGATGATTTAAGAAAATCTGCTCCAAAGAGAGTATTGTCCGATATGGATTCTGAATTGTTGAATTTCGACTTTTTAGACACAGGTGCCGGTTTTAAAGACTAATTTAAAACAGGTTGAAGTTTAGATTATTAAAATCAAAGGAGAATAAATGTCTACAAGTATTGATTATTTTGATTATATAAGAATTTCTATCGCATCGCCCGAAAGAATTCTAAAATGGTCATACGGGGAAGTTACAAAACCCGAAACGATTAATTATAGAACTTTGAAACCCGAAAGAGACGGTTTGTTCTGTGAAAAAATCTTTGGACCTACAAAAGACTGGGAATGTTTTTGTGGAAAATATAAAAGAGTAAGACACAAAGGTATTATTTGTGAACGTTGTGGCGTAGAAGTTACAGATTCAAAAGTTCGTCGTCACAGAATGGGACACATAAAATTAGCTGCCCCCGTTTCTCATATCTGGTTCTTAAAAGGTATTCCGTCTTATCTTGGTTTGTTATTAGATATGACATTAAAAGACCTTGAACAAATCATTTATTTCAACAATTATGTTGTTGTAGATGGTGCAGATAGCCCATTTAAAAAATTCCAACTTTTAAATGAAGAAGAATATGAAGACTTCATTATGGAAAACGAAGAATCCAAGTTAAAAGTCGGAATCGGTGCAGAAGTTATAAAAGAGCTTTTGGAAGAAATAAATTTAGAAGAATTAGCAAATGAAATCAGAGGCGAACTTGAAAATGCAGGCGGTTCGGTTCAAAAAAGAGCAAAATTAATTAAAAGATTAAGACTCGTTGAATCTTTGATTGAATCAGGCACACAACCTTCTTGGTTTGTAATGGATGTTTTGCCTGTTACTCCTCCTGACCTTCGTCCAATGGTTCAATTGGATGGTGGTAGATTTGCTACATCTGATTTAAACGATTTGTATAGACGTGTAATAAACAGAAACAATCGTTTGTTGAGATTGTTGGAAATGGGAGCTCCGGAAATCATTGTACGTAATGAAAAACGTATGTTACAAGAAGCGGTTGATGCTCTTATTGATAATGGTAGACGTGGCAGAACAGTTGTCGGACCAAATTCCAGACCTTTGAAATCTTTATCTAACATAATAGAAGGTAAACAAGGTCGTTTCCGTCAAAACTTGTTAGGAAAACGTGTTGACTATTCAGGTCGTTCTGTTATTGTTGTAGGCCCTCAGTTACAACTTAACCAATGCGGTTTGCCAAAAGAAATGGCGATTGAATTGTTTAAACCATTCGTCGTAAATAAATTAATTGAACGTGGTTTGGTTCAAAATATTAAATCTGCTAAAAAGAAAATCGAAAGATCTGAAGCAGTTGTTTGGGATATATTAGAAGAAGTTGTAGATGGACACCCTGTAATGTTGAACCGTGCTCCTACTCTTCACAGACTTGGTATTCAAGCATTTGAACCGGTGTTGGTTGAAGGTAGAGCAATTCAATTGCATCCTTTAGTTTGTACAGCGTTCAACGCCGACTTCGATGGTGACCAAATGGCTGTTCACGTACCTTTATCAATAGAAGCTCAAGCAGAAGCTAGAATGTTAATGCTTGCTACAAACAATATTCTTGCTCCTGCAACAGGAAAACCTGTTATTACTCCTACACAAGATATGGTACTTGGAATGTATTATTTAACAATAATTAAAGATACAAATGCTCCAATAAAAGGTTATTTCCATGACTTTACGGATGTTATGGCTGCTTTTGAAACAGGTGTTTTGAAACTTCATGACAAAGTTATTGTTAGAGATGAAAACGGTACTAGAATCGAAACTACACCCGGCAGAATCATCTTTAACGAAACAGTTAGAAAATCAGTTCTAGCGTAGAATCTTTAATACAGTTAATTAAACAATAATGAGGAAAATAAAATAATGACAACTATAACTCCTGAAAACTCAAAAAAAAGAAAAAATATTGAGTTTATTAACAAAGTTATGAATAAAAAAGCTCTAAACCAGCTTCTTTCTCAAGTTTATCTTGAATGGGGCGGAGCAAAGACCGCAGAACTTGCAAACAATCTTAAAAATTTAGGTTACAAGTATGCAACTAAATCCGGTACTACTATTTCTATTAAAGACTTAGAAGTTCCAAAAGAAAAAGAACAACTTTTACAAGAAGCACAAGAAGAAATTGCTCGTTCAACTCGCCGTTATTTAAAGGGTGAAATCACAGAAGTTGAAAGATATACAAAAGTTATCGACACTTGGAGTGAAACAACGGCAAAATTAACAGAAAAAGTTGTTGAAGGTTTCAACAGATTAAATCCGGTTTATATGATGGCATTCTCCGGAGCCCGTGGTAACTTGTCACAAGTATCACAATTGGTTGGTATGCGTGGTTTGATGGCTGATGCACAAGGTCAAATCATCGACTTGCCGATTAAATCAAACTTTAAAGAAGGTTTGTCTTGTACTGAATACGTTATTTCATCATACGGTGCAAGAAAAGGTCTGGTTGATACAGCCCTAAAGACAGCAGACTCAGGATATTTGACAAGACGTTTGGTTGACGTTGCACAAGATGTAATTATCAGAGAAGAAGATTGTCATACTGAAAGATACATTAATTTGACTGCAATTACCGATGGTGAAGATGTTATTGTTCCATTGGAAGATAGACTTCTTGGTAGAACCATAGCACAAGATATTGTCGATAAAGATGGAAATATTTTGGTTACTAAAAACACTACAGTTGATAGAGATGACTTAGAAAAAATCAAAACTGTAGGCTTAAAAGAAGTTCGTGTTCGTTCAACATTAACTTGTGAATTAGAATACGGAATTTGCCAAAAATGTTACGGCTGGTCAATGACAACTCAAAAACCGGTAGATATCGGTGAAGCAATTGGTATCATAGCAGCTCAATCAATCGGTGAACCTGGTACACAATTGACAATGAGAACATTCCACACAGGTGGTGTATTTAAAGGTTCAGGTGTTACTCGTCAAGCAAAAACTACTTTAGACGGTAAAGTAATGACAGAAGTTCACACAAGAGAACAAAGAACACGTCACGGGGATGTTGTACAAATTGCAATAAAAGAAGCTGATGTCGAAATCAAAGGTGAAAATGATTCAGAAAAAGTTCACATTCCAATTGGTGCGAAAGTTCTTGTTAAAAAAGGCGATACTGTTGTAGCCGGACAAGCTTTGGCTGAATTTGAACCTGCTTCTAAAGGTGATGGTTCTCGTTTGACTGAAAAAGCCTTAAAAGATATCACATCTGATATTTCAGGTGAAGTTGTATTTGAAGACTTTGTTGCAGATGAAAGAAAAGATAGACAAGGTAACGTTTCCAGAATTGCAAACAAACAAGGTGTTGTTTGGGTTCTAGGTGGAGATGTTTATCCTCTTCCTGCCGGCTCTAAGGTTCTTGTTGAAGACGGTCAAAAAATTAAAAAAGGTGAAAAACTTGCTGAAACTTTAATAATTTCAGAACACGGCGGAGAAGTTCGTGTGAACAATGCTCTTGAAATTAAAGAAGTTGAATTTGAAGGCAAAAAAATCAAAAAAATCGTTTCAGGAAAAGAACTAACAATTGTTATTGCTTCAATCCAAGCATCAAATGCTATATTTGAACAAACTAAGAAAGAACAAATTTGGACAGTTCCTACAACCGGTGAAAAATACATTGTAAAATCTCCTGTTGATACACAAGTTGAAAACGGAATGATAATTGCAGAACTTATTGATGATTCTTACAAAGTTGAATCATCTGGTGAAATCAGATACAACGGTTTAGAAGTTGATGAAAATCAAATCGTAATCAATCCAGGTCAATTAATCTTTATTCCTGAAGAAATTCACCAAGTTTCAAAAGACTCTTCTCTAAAACTTGTTGAATCAGGCACTTATGTAGAAGCGGGTACTGAAGTTGTTAAAGATATCTATACGCACATTGCAGGTATTGTTGAAATAAAAGAATTCAACGATATTATCCATGAAATCGTTGTTCGTCCTGGCGAATTACATACATTAGATTCTATTAATGATTTAAAGGTTGGCGAAAATGAAGTAATTTCTGCAGGAACAGTTGTCGCAGGAAAAATTAAAACCAGTGTTGATTCTATTATAACGATTGTTGAAAATGAATCAGATATGCTTGAAATCGATGATTTAGATGAAGAATTGTCTGATGATTCAATGGATGAAGAAGAAAATATTGATGGAAAACCTGTACAAATCTTGGTTCGTCCTATCCAAACATTTGATATTCAACAAAAAGATGCTTCAATAAAATTTGATGCAACTGACGACGCAATTGAGCTTGTTCCTATGACACAAGTTCAATTTAAAGATGGTGCAAGAGTTAGAAACCTTGATGGTGCAGTTCTTACAAGAACTTCTCTTGTTTTATCAATGTCAGGATATTTATCTCATCTAAAAGGTATGGTTGAATTAGATTCAAAAGGCGATTTAAAAATCGTTGTACTGGAAACATTGATTGTTTGTCGTGAGCAAGATGACAATTCTCGTGGTTTGTCTTCTACTCAAACAGAATTGTTGGTTGAAGATGGACAAACTATTCAACCAAAAACAGCAGTTACAAAAACCCAAGTTTTAGCAGTAAATGATTCTGTTGCTTCAATCAATTCAAAAGATTCTGATTTGAGAAGATTGCTTTTAGTTTCTGAAAATTATGAACAAAAAATCAATATAACATCAAAACTACTAGTAAAAGTTGGCCAATATGTAACAATAGACCAAAATGTTTCTGAGAAAGAAGTTTCGACTTGTTCGGGTAAAGTTGTAAAAGCTGATGCAAAATCAGTTGTTATCCGTACAGGTAGACCACACTTGATTTCTCCAGGGGCATTGTTGCAGGTTGATAACGGTGCTTTGATATTAAGAGGTGACTTGCTTGCAACATTGGTATTTGAAAGACAAAAAACAGGCGATATCGTTCAAGGTCTTCCTCGTGTTGAAGAACTTTTGGAAGCAAGAAAACCAAAAGATTCTGCGATTGCAGCTGAAGAAGATGGTGTTGCGGTAATTGAATACGAAGATGATATTCCTAGATTATTTATTGAAAACGAAAATGGAAGAACTGAAATCAAATATCCAATCGAAGCAACAGTCATTGTAAATGATAAACAACCAATCAAAAAAGGTGATGCATTGACATCCGGACCTATGAATCCGCACGATGTTATCAGACTAAAAGGTGCTAATGCAGCTCAACAATATCTTGTTGATGAAGTTCAAAGAGTATACCGTTCACAAGGTGTAGAAATTTCTGATAAACACGTAGAAGTTATCGTTCGTCAAATGATTAAGAAAGTAAAAGTTCTTGATTCAGGAGATACAAAACTTCTTCCGGGTGAACTTGTTGAATTGAAAGTAATTGAAGCTGAAAACGCTGCAGTTCGTGAAAAACAAGGTCAAGAAGCAACATACGAAGCGTTGTTACTTGGTATCACAAAAGCATCATTGAACACTGAATCATTCATTTCGGCTGCTTCATTCCAAGAAACAACAAGAATCTTAACAGAAGCTGCTGTTGAAGGTAAAAAAGACTTGTTGAGAGGTTTGAAAGAAAACGTAATCATCGGTCGTTTGATACCTGCAGGTACTGGTTACTATCATTTGATAAATGCTTCAGAAGAAAAAGAAAAAGAAGCAGCTAGACGTGCAGCTCAAAAACATCAAGCAAGAAAACCTTCAGCTATTTTGGAAGAAATCGAAGGTATGTTTGGAGTAGTTGATTCAGATATGCAATTTTAAAAATAGCTAAATATCACAAAAAAGCACCACTTGTTGGTGCTTTTTTATTTTGTATACAAAATGTTGATTGTGTTGTAAAATAGTATTGTTTTTGCATATTTTGGATATACTAATGACAATTAAAAAACTTTTTGAAATCGATGAAAAAACGGTAAAAAATAAAACTTTGCTTGAATATCTGGGCTTTAAAAAATCTAATATGGATTCTATAATATTATTTCAAATAGGTGATTTTTTTGAAACTTTTTTCGAAGATGCTAAAGTTTTTTCTAGTGTTACATCGGCTGTTTTATCAAGCAGACAATTTTCCGGTACGGGCAAAGTTTTGCAAGCAGGGATTCCGAAAAAATCTCTTGAAACTTATGTAAAAATGCTCTTAAAGGAGAATTTTAAAATCTGTGTCTGTACTCAATACAAAAGAGATGATGAAACGATATACAGAGAAATAACAAGAAAATATACAACAGGTACTATAGTAGAAGATGAGTTTTTAGATAGCGGTGAAAACAATTATATATTGTCTTTGTATTATGAAAACAACGTTTGTTATCTTGCTTATGCTGATGTTTCAACCGGACAATTTTACAAAACCAAAGGAAATATTGAGGCTTTAACTTTTGAACTAGAAAAAATTTCCCCATGCGAGGTTTTGGTTTCTCATAAACAAGAAAAAATATTTGAAAAATATCTGGAAAAATATTTAGTGACGGTTTTTGATGATCAGTTTTTTTCTAGTGATTTGATTGAAAATTCTATTTTAGACTATTGTATTGAAACTCAAAAAAAATATGCAGCAAAACTCGACAATGTTATTGAATATAGCATAAATGAGTATATGCAAATGGATGAAATAACAAGAAAAAATCTTGAATTAACTAAAACAAAAAGAATGCAAAAAAGAAAAGGAAGTATTTTTTGGTTTTTGAATTCAACGAAAACTTCTATGGGATTAAGACTTCTTAAAAAATATATAAATGAACCTTTGCTCAATACTGATGAAATTCAAAAAAGGCAAATTGCAGTTCAAGAATTGATTGAAAAACAACCATTGCTTACTGAATTGGAAAGTGCAATGGACAATTTTTGTGATTTGTCACGCTTGTGTGCAAAAATTTCCAATTCTACAATTTCTGCAAAAAATCTTCTTCAAATTTCTGAAAATGCAGACTTTTTGTATAAAATTGAAGAAATATGCAAAAAATTAGACTCTGAACTTTTGAAAATAAATTCAAAAAATCTAAACAAAACAAATGAATTTATAAACGAAATCAAATCTGCATTATTGGACGAACCTTCTTCTGATATCAAAAGCGGAGGTTTGATAAAAGAAGGTTATAGTGCTACGCTTGATTATTTGAAATACGATTTAAAAAATTCAGAAGCAAAACTAAACGCTTATATAAAACGTGAAGCTGCAAGATTAAAAATTGAAAAAATGCGTTTTGGAAAATCAAATTCTATTGGATTTTTTGTTGAAATTCCAACAAGTAAGGCAAATCTGGTTTCAAGCGACTATTTTAAAAAACAAGTTTTATCGGCTTGTATACGATATTCAAATGACGCAATAAAAAAATACGAACAAGAAATTTTCAATCTTACATATCAAATAAATCAATTAGAATATGAATTGTTTTGCGAATTAAGAAAGAAAGCAACGCTATTTGTAGATATAATTCGTGAACTTGCAAAAGAAGTTGCAGTGATTGATGTTCTTGTTACTTTTGCTCATTGTGCAATTGAAAATAATTTTGCAAAACCGACTTTCAATCCAAAAGGAATATATATAAAAGACGGTTATCATCCGAGCCTTGTTAAATTAGGAAATGAAGTTGTAAAAAATGATACTGTGCTGGATGATACTTGTACAATTGTTTTGACAGGTGCAAATATGTCCGGAAAGTCAACATATCTAAAACACAATGCAATAATTTGTTTGTTTTCTCAAATTGGGGCTTATTTTCCTGCATCTTATGCACAAGTAACATTGATTGATAAAATATTTTTTAGACAAGGCATTACTGATGATATTGTGAATAACAACTCTAGTTTTATGGTAGAAATGAGTGATCTAAAGTTTGTAATCGAAAATTCTACCAATAAATCTTTGATTCTTTTGGATGAGCCTGCAAAAAGCACAAATGAAAAAGAAGGTGGAGCTATTGCAAGAGCGTTCGTTGAATATCTGGTTGACGAAATAAAAGCAAAAACAATTGTCGTTACTCATAATACAGAACTTACAAAAATAGAAAACAACTATAAACCCAGAGTTCTGAATTATATGATGGAAACATTCTCAAATGCTGATGGAATATCTTATTTGAGAAAAATGAAAAAAGGTGTTGTGCAATCTAGTTATGCTATAGATACAGCAATTTTAGCTGATTTGCCTTTTGAAATAATTAATAGAGCAAAAAATCTTTTGCATTCTAATTAATCTTTTATTCCTTTTAACATTGCAATGTAAGTCCAAAACAAAATTTGTACTTGTGGTCTAAACCATATAGTATCAAAAAATCCATGACCCATAACAGCTAAAATCATTAAAAATATTGCTAACGCCAAAATTTTAGATTGTGTAGAAGTGTTTTTGTTTTTGCAAATTTTAAATGATTTGTTTAAAGAAAACAATATAATACAACAAAAAGCAATTAAAGCAAAAATTCCACTTTCGACAGCTATTTCCAAAGGTACACAATATGCTCCCAAAGCATCAAAACCTGTTTTCATATACAAGCCGTATATTTCTCTAAAATTTTGATTACCTACGCCAATACCCAAAAAGAAATTGTCTTTAAACATTTGCAGAGCTGATTCATATACATTTAGTCTGAAAGAAATAGAACTATCTGTTCGAAGTGCAAAAATTGATGAAAATCTTTTTGATATTGCAGGATTTAGCATTGAAAATGCAACAAGCCCTAAAGTGCTTATTAGAGTGATGTTTTTGTATCTTTTTTTAATGTTAGACAAACCGCCCAATTTTTTTTGAATGTAATATAAAATTCCCAAAAATAAAGTAGGGAAAAACAACGCAAAGCCCAAATAAGCCCCTCTACAGCCGGTATCTATTATTGCAACTAAATTTATCAAAAACAATATAGAAAAAATCAATGCGATACGTTTTTGGTTTTGTTTTAAAAACGTAAGTATAAAATAAACAAAACTCGACAATCCGGCAAGCAAATACCCTGCCAGTAAATTTGGATTGTAGGGTTTCAATGTTCCGTATGCTCTTGAGATGATTTCTTCAGGATTTATGTTCGTTGTGTCTTGCCAACCGGATATTTCGTTTATTCCGGAGTGGTTTTGAATTATTGCAACAAAAGATTCAAAACTCATTAAACACACTACAAAAAATAATATATAAGGTATTTTTTTGTAATTTTTGTTAAAAAATATAGCACAACAAAAATAAAACAAAATATAAATAAAAGTCTTTATATACCCATGGAAGCTAAGTTTAAATAATGTTGAGCCAAACAAACTCACAGTTACAATCAAGAAAAACAGTATAATCGCTTTTTCTTGCAGCTCTAATTTGTAGTTTTGTTTTATGTTTGAAAAAATACAATTAAAAATAATTAATCCTGAAAAACACAACGACAGCCCACCTATTATCTCTGACGGGCAGACAATGGCACAACCCAATATTGACAAAAGTATCACAAAAGCGATATTGTCAATATTTTCCATAAAAAGGCTGTTGTTAATGAAGTTTTTAATTCTATTGAACATCTTGATTTAATTTTGTATGTTTGTCTAAGTCTTCACAGTGTTTTGTATTTATTGGTTCAGGGCTTACGATTATGTTCGTAATCACTCCGTTAAGCTTGTATTTTGCACCTTCTAGAGTAATTGGCAAACCTATTTTTACCTTGTTTCCGCCAACAACCGCATCACCATCTTTTGTGATTTTTGCACTATCGATTATTGTTACCAAATAATCATATTGATATGGTGATGTTTCATCGTTTACTGTTATGTAGGGTTTTTTTGCATTAAATGTCGGAACCATTGTTTTTCTTTTTGAAAATTTTACGTCTTTAATTTTCAATTTGGTATATGGAACGTTTCTAATTGTAATAAAAGTTTCATCATTAGCTGCAAAAATCGGTTCGCTCGATGTTGTATTTACACCTCTTAAGTAGACTTCTATTTCAACATTTGTTGTAGTTTCAATTTGGCTTGAGGATGTTTGACGTTTGTGAGTAAAAGTCAAGTATCCAACCACAACTCCTACAAGCACTACTAAAATAATTAAATAATCAAATGGTTTTAGTTTTTTAAAAAAATTCATAATAGTTTTCCTTATTTATTCGGATAATTCGTTTTTTAAGTCTTCAATAGTAACCGTATGGCAACCAAAATAGCGTATAACGATACTTGCTGCCAAATTGCCTAAAGTCATTGCAATTTCGCTATCAAGACCAGCACAAAGACCAAGTGTAAACGCAGCGACAACGGTATCTCCTGCACCGGTTACATCAAATACTTCTTTTTTGTTATATGCAGGTATTTTTTTGAATGTCATTTTGTCTTCTGTCTTTTCAAACAATGCCATTCCGTTTTCACCCCTTGTTAAAAGAACTCTTTTTAAATCCAGTTCCTCAAGAAGTTTTTCTCCTGCTTTTAACAAATCTTCTTCATTCTTTATGAAAAAGCCGACTTGTTTTTCGCTGTCCGGTTGGTTTGGCGTGATTGCATTTACGCCTTTGTATTTTAGCATATCTTTTTGAATGTCGGCTACGACAATTTTATTGTATTTGTTTGCTTCTTCAATTGTAACTTTGATTATATTGTCGGTTAAACATCCCAAATGATAATCGGACAAAATCACGCCATCAAAATCTTTTACTGATTTTTTAATATTTTCAATTATTTTTTTTTCTGTTTCATTTGACAAAGGTGTTTTTGTTTGTCTGTCTATTCTGACTATTTGTTGAGTGATACTTTGGTTACATGAACCGGAAATTCTGGTTTTCGTGGTAGTTTTTCTACTTTTATCCATAACCATCAAATCAGTCGATATACTTTTTTCTTCTAATATTTTTAGAAGTTCTCTTCCATAATAATCATCGCCATAAACACCTATTGCACTGGCTTTTCCTTTGTTTAGTCTGGATACATTATGTGCGGCGTTTGATGCTGCACCTAGGATTTTTTTTGTTTCATAATGTTCCAAAATGAGCACAGGAGCTTCTCTCGAGATTCTTTCCGTGTTTCCATATACCATTTCATCTAGTGCAAAATCCCCGATAATAAGAAGTCTTGGTTGGGTTAATTTGTCTATATATTTTTTAATTTCTTGTTTGTTCATAATATCACTCTTTTTATTTTATCATAAAAAATTATTTGGCTTGTCTTATTTTTTCTTGCATGTCTTCTAGAATTTTTCTATTTATAGATTGAATGTCGCTCAAAATCATTATGTTTGCAAGTATAAAAGATATCATCAATGTAATCGAACACAATATTAGTGATTGGATATGCCCTGTGCCTTGATGATTATAAAAATAAAATAAATACCTAAAACCTAGAATTATTCCAATCAAAAAGAAAAACAATGAAATAAAACCAAAAAATTTTACCGGACTGTAAATTACAAAAAATCTAAGTATATTTATTGCTTGTTTAAAAATATAATGCAAATTGCTTTTTACGAGCTTAGATTTTCTGTTTATTTGCAGATTGGTTTCTATATCTATGTTTTTTATTACTAAATTTTTTGATTTTGCTTGAATTATATTTTCTATTGTGTATGTATAATTATTAAAAATGTTGGTTTTTAAAATCGCTTTTTTATTATATGCACGAAAGCCGCTCGTCGCATCTTTAATTTCTGCATTAGAAATAATTTTCACAATGAAAGTGCCCATTTTTTGCAATATTTTTTTTGTTAAAGAAAAAGTTTTTATCTTGTTAATCGGTCTTGTCCCGATTGTAATATCTGCTTCATCTTTTATTATAGGCAAAATCAATTTCTCAATATCTTTTGCTTTGTATTGATTGTCACCATCAAAATTAACAACTATATCAGCATTGTTTTTAATAGCATACTCGAAACCAATCCTAAATATTTCAGCCAAACCTACATGTTTTGTTTTGATGTATTGAACATCGAATTGATTTATGATTTGTTCAGAATTGTCATTGCTGCCATCATTCAAAACCAAAATAACAATTTCATTTATTCCGTTAATTTTCTTTGGAATTGAATTTATTGCCTCAAAAATATTGTCTTCCTCGTTGTAGCAAGGTATTTGCACGACTAATTTCATAAATTTGATTATACAAAAAACCTCTTAAATAAACAAATTTGTAAAACTTCTACACCAAATGTATGAGATTTTAAAACAATTGTTAAAGAAACTTCTTTTTGGGTACGACTATAAAAATGTCAAAAGAAAATAAAAAAGATTTATTAAAAACACACCATATAACTTTATTGTCATCCTTATTAGAGTCTATTGTACTAAAAAATACAATAGCTTTTTTTTATCCAAATTTAACCAAAAAAAGTGGACGTTTGATCGTTCAACCCGTCCACTTTTTTAAATTTTAAAAACTCCTCTTTTAGTCTAGCAGTGCCTCTAAGATAGATGCATTTTTTGATGCCATTGAATTTTCACGCAATTTTGATCGATTGATGTAAGTTCTGAGAGCTTCTCTGATTAATTCGCTTCTTGTTCTGTTTTCCCCTTCTGCTACAGAATCGATTTGTGTTAGAAATTTTTCGGGCATTGAAATTAAGACTCTTGCCATCATGTTTCTCCTATTGTCTTATTATTTTTTTATCGTGTTCACATATATAAAAAGTATATTTCTGATATAAAATTGCTATTTGTTTTATTTTCTTTACAAAACTTTACAAAAAATACTTGATTTACAAAACAAAAAAAATGTGGAATAATACTATTAACGAATTTGAAATAGTATGAATAATATGAAAAATAGAAAAAAATCTTCACTGAAGAGCTTTTCTGCATGCAAGCTCTTTTATCGTAGCTTAAAAAACACATTTCGTGTATGTGCTAGGCCTTTTGCTTTTTTGTTTGGGGGACATGGTTGTGTA
>CAKUUG010000038.1 GCA_934692665.1 uncultured Candidatus Melainabacteria bacterium
CAAGGTTTTGATGCCTCGCAAGGAAGTATATTTTCTGAAAACTTCTATTCTAAATGCAGGCTTGAGATTTTGGCTTCTAAAATAAAACAATCCAAAAGACAAATAAATTTCAACCTCAAAAACAACGTTATGGATGGTATCTTACGCTAAGGCTTTTTCTATACAGTCGATTAATTCATCTTTTTTGAAGAGATTTTTTGGTATGTATTTTATTATTTTTGTTTCTTTTATTTCCTTTTGATAGTTTTCCATAGGTTCAGAACTCATTACGATGATTGGGGTGTTTTCGTAATTGGGTTTTTGTCTTAATAGTTTAATAAATTCAAAACCGTTCATAACGGGCATTTGTACATCTGAAACAATTAAATCAAATTGTTCGTTTTCCAGTTTTTCCAATGCATGAGCGGGATTTGTTGCACTATAAACATTGTACCCTAAACCTGATAGAATATTTTGTTGCAAAATTCTTGTTGTGTAAGAATCATCAACGACCAAGATTTTGTATTTTGCATTATTTTTTATTTTTGAAAATTCATTTTGTGTGATTATTTTCGTTTTGATTTTTTTGCTTCCGATTGTCGAAATAACATCGGAAATATTAATAATCAAGCACGCTTCTCCGTTTGCCAGAGTAGTGATTCCTGAAATGTTTTTTATTTTGTACAATGGAGGTGCTATTTTTTTGTGAACAATTTCTTGGTCAGAAATAAGCCTTTCTACTATTATTCCAAAACAATTGTTGTCTGTTTCTATAATCAAAAGCGTGTATTTGTTTGCGTTTCTTGGTTTATTTTCAAAATTTAAAATTTGGCACAAAGTATATATAGAAATAGCTTCGCCATTGTATATAAAATAATTGTGATTGTCTTTTTCGTATATGTCGTCAGTATCTATTCTAACAATTGTTTTGATTACAGAAGTTTCTATCGCCCACAATTGCTCGTTTTCTTCTATTACAAAAACTTTTTTTGTTGCAATCGTAGAAGGGAGCGTGATTCTGACTATTGTACCTTTGTTTAATTCAGAAAAAATATCTATTCTTCCCTGTAAATCGTTTATTTTGTTGTTTACGATATCAAGTCCCAATCCTCTTCCTGAAATTTCTGTTACAAAATCTTCAGTTGAAAACCCGGGGTAAAAAATCAAATTCGTAAGTTCATTGTCATCTATTGCATTTATTTCATCGGGGGTTAAGATTTTCTTTTCTAATGCTTTTTTCTTTATTTTTTCTATATCGAGTCCACGTCCGTCGTCTTTTACATCAATTATTACGTTGTTATCTCGATAGCAAGCACTGATTTCTATTTGTCCTGTTGGGTTTTTACCTAGTGTCTTTCTTGTTTCAATATCTTCTATCCCATGGTCTATAGAGTTTCTTATTATGTGCATTAAAGGGATTTTTAATTCTTCAATGATTGTTTTGTCGGCTGAGATGTCTTGATTTTTTATTACCAATTCAATTTTTTTGCCTTTTTCTTTTGCAATATTATGCACCATTCTTGGAAACAATTGAAATATCGTCGACAATGGCAATATTCTCATGTTTTTTACCATGGTTTCTATTTCTCTAGTGGTTGTGTTTAATTTTGTTTCACTTTCTTGCAATTGTTTGAATAAATCAGACATTTCTTTTATGATTGCACTGATACCGTCATTGTGCTGTTCAATCAATGCACAAAGCTGCCTGTTGTATGAGAGTATTTTTCTGTGTTCGTCGATGTTTTGGATGTTTTGGCTAGAGAGGTATTTTTTGTCAAAGTATTTTATATAATAGCCCATTTTAGAAAAGTTTTTTTGCCATTCTAAGAGGTTGTTGTTGATTTTTTTGGTTAAAGACAACTGTTCATTCGTTTTTATTTTTGAAACAATAAGTTCGCCTATTTCACCAACCAAATTGTCTAGTTTTACAGAATCAATACGCAGAGTTTTTATTTCGGTATTTGTAATTGTGTTTAAGATTTCTTTTTGGTTGTTTAGACCTTCTTGGAGTTTGTTTTTTTGAATGGCATCAGATTTTTTCTGTTGAAAAATCGCCATTTTTTTAATTACTTCAAATTTTTCATCTGCATCTTTCAGTTTTGTTTCGTCGTTGATTTTTATTGCTTCAAAAATTTCTTTCAATATCATACAGACGTCACGGCTGACTGTAGAGTTGTTTTTTCTGTATAAAGAAATAATTTCTTTTATTTCTTTATAATTTTTTTGCAAAACAGGGTCATTTTCGTTTTTTGATAAATCATCAATATTATTTAAAACTTCGCTTATAAAATTTACATTTAATTCCAAAAGTGGCAATTTTCCGATTGTTTCTTTTAATTTTTCATTTTTAAAAGATACTACAACAGGGACTTTTGGTTCGTTTTCGGTATTTAGTTTTTCATCTACAATTTCGTAGTAATTTTTTGATTCGATTTTTTCTTTGTTTGCGTAATTTTTTATATTTTCAATAAAAACAGTAATTGAATTATTTACATCTAAAAAATTATACTCGTAGTTTTTTTCAACTTTAAATTTGTTGATAGAGTTGAGAATATTTACTGCAGAAGATTTTATAGCATCCAAAATACTTGAAGATGTATTTTCTAAACAAAGAATAAAATCATTTACTTTTTTTTCAATTTTTAGAATATCTTCAAAATTTCTTTCTTTTCTGGCTTTTGTTACTATAAATAAAATCTCTACAATAAAATCTTCTATTTTATCAAAATGTTCAAGAAACGCTTTTTTGTTTGGATTTTCTTCGTTTTTTGGTGATTTTTTTTCAAATTTTTCTTGTTTATTTGCAATTTCAATCAGTTTTTTTATGTATTCACTGCTTCTCAAATCAATGTATTCTGTTTTGTTTTCGACTGTTTTGTTAATCAAATTCAAAACAAATTCCAAACACTCAGAAACAAAATCCGCAATATCAGATGTCATTGTCAGTTTGTTTTCTTTAACAAGCCCGATTACATCTTCTATTTTGTGAAGAATGTCTTGTATTGTATCAAAACCGAGCATTCTGGCAGAACCTTTTAGAGAATGAGCATCTCTAAACAACTGCATTGCAATTTCTGAATCATTTGGATTGTTTTCAAGAATTAGAAGTTTTTCATCCATAGACGAAATAATTTCAGCACTTTCTTGCTGAAAAATGTTCAATATTTCATTTAATTCGTCTTTTTGAAATTCCATTTTTTGACATTGTCCTTAAAAATTAAATAACAGAATTCTTAAATTCAAAAGAAGCTGTTTCAATTTTTTTGATAGTACTATCATTAGAGGTAATGTATTCTTTTGTTGTTTCAACCATTTTTGAAATTTCTTTTAGATACACATTTGTTGTTTTGGAATCTGTGTTTATTTGTTTAGAGGAAATGATAATTTCTTGCATATTAGAAGAAATTTCATTCATCGCATCAATCAAATGTTCAATATTTTCACTAATCGTATGAGCAAGCTCCAACCCTGATTCTATTTCTTTTGTGCCTTCTTCAGTTGCAAGAACCGTAGAATTTGCTGTTTGTTGAATATCGTTGATTAAAGAAATGATTTTTGTAGTTGCTTGTTTAGATTCGTCTGCAAGTTTTCTAATTTCTGAAGCAACAACAGCAAAGCCTTTTCCATGTTCACCCGCACGAGCAGCCTCTACTGCGGCATTTAGTGCAAGAAGGTTTGTTTGTTCTGCTATATCTTCAACAAGTCCTATTGTTGATGATATTGATTGTACAAAATCAGACAATTCAAGAATAAGCTCTGCAATAGTTTGAATCTTGTGTCTGATTGAAAACATTTTTTCTATGTTTGTTTTGATAAAAGAATATTCATCATTGGTAAAAGTCAGCGATTTGTTGGTTTTTTCTTGGGTTGCATTTGTGATTTTTTTCATATCTGATGAATATTTTTGCAAGTTTTCAACGATTTCTGCAATATTTTTGATTTTTGCTTCTGACAAGATACTGTTTTCTTTTTGAGAAGTATTTTCGTTTTGAATTTTTGCAATGTCTTGTATAGTAGAATCAAAAGCCAATTCCACAAGGGTGTTCAATGGTTTTTTAACGGCGTTTGCACTAAAAATCAACAATATTGAATCAACAACAAACGATACAACAAGTACAATCACCAAATCCCATTTTTCAAAATTTTGGAAACATACAAAATAAAAAACAGCAATCATCGTGATAAAAATTATTGCACAATCGAAAATTTGTTTTCTTACCAACTCTCTTGAGATGTTAATATTGTTTTTAGTTTTATTTTCTACTTCTTTTGACATATTCCACCTTTAAACAAAAAAATGTATAATTAATAAGTATTATAATAAAATGTACAAAATAAGTTAAGCTATGTTTAAAAAAGTAGTTATAATAGATGATAACCAAACCCAACTTAAAATTTTGAGTTCTTTTTTTAGAGACAACGGTTGGGAAGTTTTTGATGTGTGCAACATACAAGATGCAATAAAAATAATATATCTAAATTCTCCGGATGTAGTAATTACTGATGCAATAATGCCAAAAGAAGGCGGTTTTCAGCTTTTGACATATTTAAGAGAAAACAAAGCTCTAAGAAAAATCCCTGTAATTGTGTATAGTATCTTGACGTCCGGTGTTGAAAATTTGTATATAAAAAACAAAAAAAATGAGTATTTTTTAACAAAAAGTGAAGATCTCGATGAGATTTTGAATTTGGCAAACAAAGCAACAGAAGAAAATCCTCTTTCTACCCAAGACAAAATCGATATATTCAACAATAGAACACCATTTCCGGAAAAAAAATCCGAAGCAATACCTGAAATTGAAAATATAATAAATGAATACAAATTTGAACACAAAAAAGAAAAATACGTCTTTAACATTGAAGAAAATAAACTTTTGACACTCTTCAAACGAAATTACCTTTCTTTAAACAATGACAAAACTCTTTCAAAAGAACTGTTTTTGATTTTGTATTCTTTGTTGGGTTATGATTTGAGCGTTGTTTGTTTTTACGATTATGAAAATAAACAACGAGTGCTTAATTTTGATATCAAAAACTTCATCCTGAGTCCGATTTTGCAGAATTATTTTTCTTCAAAATACAACTGCAACAATATCTCTTTAAACAAAAAATACATCCCAAATTCTAAAACAATTTCTTCAATAAAAGAATTCAATTCTAAAATTGAGTTTGATTTTGTTTACAAAGACGAAAGTACGGCAAACATTGCTTTTTATTCAAGAAAAGAAAAACTCTGGGAAAATGAAGCCTCAAATAAAATCCTAAAACAAATTTTGGATGATTTTTTCAAAATAAGATTCATAAACAAAAAATCTCAAAATACAACAGAAGAAACAATTTCTGACAAATATCTGGAAGATAAAATGAGTTTTAATTTGAAAAACAAATTTAATCCTACAAAAACAAAAATAGGTCTTTATGTCGGAGTGGTGAATTTTGTTAATTATTCAGATTTGGAGGCAAAATATGACCAGCAGGCACTTGATTTGTTGAATTTGAAAATTTCAGAAAACATAATGAACTGTATGGTTCAAGGCGAACAAATAGAAAAAACCGAAGAAGACGAATATGTGTTGAGTTTGCTTGCAGAAAACGACACAGAAGCACAAAAAAAATTCAATATGATTTTTAATACATTAAAAAATACATCAATGGAAGAACTGAAGCCCGAAATAACAATCGGCGTGTCAAATTGTTATATAAATGGTGTTTTTGATTTCAATTTGGCTCAAAAACAAGCTCGACTTGCCCTAGAAAAAATTACAGACAAAAACAGAGTGGTGATTTATGCAGAACAATGATTTAACTCTTTATAATTTTGAATTGACAAAAAAAAGGGAAAAAGAAGAACAAGAACAAAACTACACAATCATAGAACTAAACCAAAAAAAATATGCAATAGAAACTCAATATGTTCTAGAAATAATAAAAATTCCTGAACTTGAGCGTCCTTCGAATATGCCGGAGTGCATTTTGGGGTTTTTTGAATACAAACAAAACCACATACCTGTGATTGATTTAAGACAAGTTTTTCAACAAGAAAGAATAATCTACAACCTAAATTCTAAAATAATATTGTTGAATGCGACAGATAATATAATTTCTATTATTTGTGATGATGTGTGCGATATTTTAAAATTAAACAAAGAAAAAGTTCTTCCTGTCCCTTATCAAGGTAAAAAAGAGTTTTTCAAAGGTATTTTTATTAATAACAAAGACAATCCCTATGTAATAGATGTCGAAAATCTTGCAAATTTTGTTAGTTTTGCTTCTCAAAATTCGTCTTCTGACAATAAAAACTACATTGTAGATGATGAAAATTCTAAACAAGTTTTGAAAGAAAGAAAACAATTTTTAATAAACATTGAACAAAACATAAAAAAACCAACCCCGCTTTTTGATATGGGTGTTTCTTTTGTGATTAACAATTTTAAATATTACATTAATATGGCAAGCGTTAGAGAATTTTTCAAATTAAACAACACAAAAATCACAAAAGTCCCTTCTGTTCCCGATTTTATTATTGGTTTAATAAACATAAAAGGCGAATATATAACGATTTTGGATATTAGAAAATTTTATGACGATATAGAAACAACCCCAAAAGAAAAGTCAACAATAATAATTTTAAATTCTGAAGAATTTAAAATAGGAATTTTGGCAGATGAGATTTTGGAGAGTATGAATATAAATTTCAACGAAATCATACAAAACAAACTCCAAAAACAAGAAGAAGGAAATTTGATGGAATTTGTCAAAGATGATGAAATATACCAAATTGTCGATGTTGAAAAATTACTCCAAGATGATAGACTTGCAATCTGTTAAAATATCTTCGTAACGATAAAAGCGTATTTTGAAAGGTTTTTTCTTAAGAGCTGATTTTATGTTGTTTTCTAATGTATTTTTGTCTTTTACATCCGAAAACAAATCTTTTGGATAAAAATCAATTCTTTTTTCTAAAATGCATTTTGAAATTTCTGAAGTTTCGAAATTTTTCATAATTTCAAATTGTTTTTTAGCTTTTTCCAGCGTTTTTGTTATATTTTCAGTGATTTTGTTTTCTTGGTCTAGTTCTTCTTTTATTGTTTTTAGTGAATTTTCAAAATCTTGTACTATTAGTGCTGTTTTGTATAATTCATCGTGTGTTTTGTTGAGTTTTTTTATAATGTCATTTTTGTTTAATTTGGGCTCAATGTTTTTTAAGTCTATTTTTTCTATTTTTGTCGAATTTTTTAGAGCTTCGTCTAAATTTATATTTTCAAAACCATCTATTTGAGCACCACCCGTTGAAGAATTGATAAGTTTCAAATTTGGTCTTTCGTTGTTCAAAATTTTTGCCAATTGTTCAAAATAATCAACAAAATAACTGTATGCTATTTGTGTTGGCAAAAAATCGCCGTTTTGGCTTTTTATTGTACAGATATTTTGGTTGAGTCCAAGAACGTATTTTTTGAGTCTTTTGTTTGCTTTTTCTTCGGATTCGTTTTCTTTTTTCATATTTTTAACGAATTCTTCCCAGTTTTTTGGTTTTATTGTGTATTTTCCATTTTCAAAAAAACACTCCAAATTGTCCGCAACAGCACCTTTCGTGTAGCATTGTTTGTCTTTGAATGCCAAATCTTGTCCAACTAAAATTATTTTTTCAAAACCCATTACACAAGCAGACAAAAACGCACTGATAGAAACAGTTCCACTGCTTGTCAAATGATGATTTATTGAAAGAACATCTCTTAGCCAATTGTTCAAAAAGTTGTTTTCAGTGATGTAGTTGAATGTTTTTTTTGTTTCTTTTTGAAAAACATCAGGATATGAAAAAGGTTCTAAAATAAAATAACATTCATCGGATTTTAGATTTTCAAAATGCGAACAGTTGTTTCTTGCATCAATATTTACAACAAAATCAGGCGTTATGTTGTTTTGTGTCAACAATTTTAAACTTTGGTTGACTGCAAAAATAACAACATTGTCTTTGTTTTTTTTGATTGTTTCAATATTTTCAAAAAGCGATGCACCGGCAGATAAAATGAGAGCTGTTTTTCCTTTGTAAATATCAACAAGCTGCATAATATCAGGGTTTTTTATTATTTTTTTTAAATTTAAAAAAGTATAATAAAGCGTAGTCAGGTTTTGTTTTTCTGTATTTTTTTTCGCACAGATTTCGCCTATTGTTCTTTGCGAAATATTGAAAATATTCATTATGTCGTTTTCAAACAGTTTTTTGTAAGAATTTAAAAACGAAATCGAAAGTTGAGAATTTTCACTTCCGATTTTTTTTATCAAGTCTTTTATCTCTTCTTCGTTTGTTGCAGTAAAAACGTTTTTTCTATAAAGAGCATCTATTTGTGCGATTTCTAAAACAAATTTTAGTATATCGAGGTTTGGTTCATATAGAATAATTTTGCCATCGAAAATATTTGATATTTCATCAATTAAATACCCCAAACCCAAACCATAAACAATAACAATAGAATTTTCATCTGTTTTGTTTTTTAGGTTTTGAGCAATATTTTTGCTCTCTAAAATTGCACTGTTTTCGTCATGAAGAGGAATATTACAGAACAAAAGGTTGTATTCATCATTTTTGGTTTTTGAAAGAGAAAAAATTGACTTTTTGTAATCTGTCCCTAAAATCTTATTAGCAAGGTCTTGATTGTAGCTTGCGATATTTTGTAAATTTTTCGATAATACTTTATTTTCCATAGTCAATATGGTACATTATAAGGGTAGTTATGGCAAACTTAAAAAACAGATTTATACTTTTTATTGTAGTTTTATTTTTTGGATTTTTTCTAAATCCAATAAGTGCTAACGATAACATAGCAAAAGTCCAAACAAAAGACTATGACGGGATTTATGACAGTTTGGTTGAGGCTGATTTTGATTATATTTTTGGGCTTGACCCTTATCAGCCCGATGAATATACAAAATACATGTATTCGCCTTATCCACTGTTTAGAAGTGGTGTCAATTTGATTTTTAAATCAAAAGTAATTCCTCCGGGGTATTATCTTTTGACACCTAGAGAAAAAAACGGAAAAACTTACGTCTTGTTTAAAGAAAACGGCAGAGTTTCTTTTGTTATTCCTGTTTATGATGAAGATTGGATATTGGAAACTTTTTATGATGACAAATTGCCAAAACCAAACAAAACAAAAACTCAAAAACTCAGAGATAAAACAATGGATTTTATCGGAAAACACTGGGGCGACAAAAACCAAAGAACTCCCATTCCAAAATCTTATATCGAATTTAATGATAGAGGAATTTACTGGGACATGATATTATATTATGGAGATAAAAAATACTATCTTTTGTTCAAAAAAGAGGATTAATTAATGAAAAAAACTATTTTTTTGTGTTTACTTTCGATATCAATGCTTACTTTTTCAGCTTTTGCAAACCCTACTTCAGAAGTTAAAACACTTCTAAAAAAACACAACAAAGCAATGCAAAACCACGATATAGAAAAAATAAAATCTTTTTATTCAAAAGACTACAGAAGTTCTGATGGTTTTGATTTGGCTGATACGGAAGATATGCTCCAAAAAACATATTCTTCGTACAACAATATAAAATACAAAACAAAAATTATAAACATAGAAGCAAAAGACAATTGGGCGCTTGTTCAGATGAAAGATGAATCAAGAGCAAAAGTTTATCCTGAAAATAACAAAAAATACAGAGGCAAAGCAGGTTATTTGAGTGGAAAAAGTACCTATAATGTGTATTTAACAAAAGAAAAAAATGAGTGGAAAATTTTGCGTGATGAAATGCTCACAGAAGAAACCTCTCTTGTTTATGGTGTTGCAAGAAAAATCGATATGGAATTGAATACTCCTGTTTTTATCAAAAACAACTGTGATTACGATTTGTCTTTAAAAATGAAAAAATCAGACGACATAATCGCTCTGGGTTCAATATCTCGAGAAGAAATTACATATCCTGTTAAAGACTATACAGAAAAATTTAGAAAAATTCCCCAAACAGGAGAATTGGAAAGACTAGTCAAAGCAAATAACAAAAATTTAAACGAATATGCAATTGCAAGTATCGGTTTTACAAAAGTTTCTGTTAATGAAGAAATTACAAAAGCAAAAATAAAAATAATCGGAATGGCGTATTTGATGAAAAGAATAAACATGGAAAAACCTATTTCGAATCCAAAAGTTCAAGAAAAAATTCTTGTAGAAAATAAAAAATAACTATGAAACCAAAAAGCCCAAAAGCACTTATATTCTATTTTTTAATGAGTTTGATTTTGTTGGATTTTGGAAGACAAATCGAAATCATCAGCTACAGACCTGCTGTTGCAAATTTTAAAAACTCGATTTTTTCTATTGAACACATTTACAACTCAGGCAGTGCTTTTGGAATGTTTCAAAATGCTACTTTGTTTTTGAGCGTTTTTGCATTTTGTGTCAGTGTTTTGCTTTTTATTTTTGTATACAAAAACATAAAATTCCAAGACAAATTCCTGCTTCTGTCTTTTACATTAATAAACGCAGGCACTTTGGGAAATTTAATCGAAAGAATAAAACTGCATCATGTGGTCGATTATATAAAATTGAGTTTTGTTAATTTTCCTATTTTTAATATGTTTGATATCATGATTTGTTTAGGGATTACAATTTATGTTGTTTTTGTTTTAATTGATATTGAACAAATAAAAAAACGACTAAACAAAAATGGAAATTCTAATTAACGAAAATATCAACAAAAGACTGGATGTGTTTTTATTGGATTATTTGGATTGTTCAAGAAACCAAATGGCTTCTTTGATTGAGAACAATTTTGTTTTCGTAAACAAAAAAAATCAAAAACCTTCTTACAAATTGAAACAAAACGATTTAGTCGAATATGATGAAGAAAAAATTTCTGATTTTTTAAATCCTGTAAAAAAACTTTTGCCTTACGAATTTGATTTGGATATCAAGTATGAAGACGATTGTGTCATTGTTTTGAACAAACCAAAAGAGCTTCTTGTTCATCCGACAAAATTTGAAAACCAAAAGACTCTAGCAAATATTCTTCTTTATCATTGCAAAAATTTGGCGAATATGGATTCTTCTCGTCCGGGAATTGTTCACAGATTGGACAAAAATACCTCAGGTTTGATGATTGCAGTAAAAAAAGACGAAGTTTTTGAAGATATAAAAAATCAAATAAAAGAAAAAACTTTGATTAGAAAATATAAAGCAATAGCTTTGGGAAATTTTAAAGAAAAACAAGGAATAATAAATAAACCCCTAATTCATTATATAAAAGACACGGTGAAGATGACCATATCGGACAAAGGGCTGGAAGCTGTTACGCATTACAAAGTTTTAGAAGAATTTAAAGGTGCAACTTTAGTCGAATTGGAATTAAAAACAGGCAGAACGCACCAAATCAGAGCTCATCTTTCGAGTATTAATCATCCGATTTTTGGGGATAGTTTGTATGGAGCAAAGAGTTTTATGATTAATGAATTTTATAATCTAAAAACTACAGAGCAGTTGCTTCAGTCTTATTATATTTCTTTTGTTCATCCGAAAACGAAAGAAAGAATGGAATTTTCTCTTTCAGAAGACGAATTTAGCGAAGATTTTATTAAAGTTTTAAAATTTTTAAGGAGTAAAAACTTATGAATATTATGAATATTAATTTGGAATTGTTTGATGTTTGTTATTTTTTGGCAGGATTTGTTTTAGCATCTGTCGTTTTTCTTTTTTATGCAAACAATCTAAAAAAAGAAATTAAATCTATAAAAAGACAATATGAAAAAAAATCTGTAGGTATGGATGATTCTTCTCTAAAAGTAAAAACATTGGAAAACAAAATCAAAACGCTGGAAGCTGCACTCAAAAAACAAATAGAAAATAGCTAGAAAAATATCAAGTCAGGCAATTATTTTTTTAGAAAAAACCGTCTATTTTAAAACTATGGAAAAAACGATAGATAAAATTAGTAATACAATAGACGAAAACGAAAAACTCATTGCAAACATTCTTCATGATATAAAAAGCCCTCTTTTTAGTATAAAATTGGGTCTGGAAAAAAAACTCGACACTCAACTGAATGTTGATATTTTTGAAACTGTAGTTGATATTTTAGAATATATTGAAAACTTCTTGGTCGATTATAGTTTCAAAATCGGAAAATTCAAGAATAAAACGGTTTTGATTGATATAAAAAATTTAATCACTCAAAAAATCGAAAATTATAAATATATTTTTATTAACAAAAATATTCACATTGATATTATTCAAGAAGAAACCGAAAACTTTGAAATTTCACAAATCGGGATTTTTTTATCAAGTATTATTGGAAACATAATCTCAAATATCGCTTTCCACGCAAGCAAAAACTCCACTGCCCAAATAATAATCAAACACAAACTCTGCGGTATATACTTGGAATTCAAAAACGCATACGACACTCAAGAAAACAATTTCAACTTAGGACTCGAATTTTGCAAAAAATTGATGTGCAAAACTCAAACAAAAATGTCTTTTTCAAAAACAAAAGATAACGTCACCGTAAAACTAAATATTCCTGATTTAACAAAAGGGAAATAATTTCTTTTTGCCATAAATTCAATATTGCTGTTATAATAGAACGAAAAAAAGGGAAAAGATGGTGGAAGTTTTTGAAAAGCAAGTTGATGAGTTTGTAAAAAGATTAAGAAATTTTGATACGAGTGTTTTTGAAAGAAAAATTTTCAATCCTTGGAATGAATTTGATGAAAACGATATTTCAAAAGATGCACCAAATCTAAGAAGCGAAAATCTGAAAAAATATTTACTTGAAAAAGAAGGTGCAAAATACATTTTAATTGCAGAATCCCCTAGCACGGGTGCGAGGTTTTCAGGTATTGCAATGACATCAGAAAAAGTAATCAACACGAACAATCTGGGGTATGATTATACTTCTTTAAAATCAAAAGACAAAAAATATGTATATGAACTCACTGCAAAAAAAGTCTGGGATGAGATTTTAAAGAGTAAAAACAAATTTGTTATGTGGAATGCTTTTGCTTTTAATATCCACGAAAAAGAAAATCGCTGGTTTGAAAATCCCACAAAAGAAGAACTATATTTGAATTTGGATTTGTTGAATATGTTTTTAACTTTGTATAAAGAAGCAAAGATTATAACAGTCGGACTTACTGCAAAAAATGCTCTCGAAATACTGAATTTTAAAGACTTTGAAAGCATAAGACATCCTTCGAATGATTTTAAAAAAGAATTTCCGAAACAATTTGAAAAATATATCTATTAAAAAATGTAAAAATGGTATTGTTTTTTGATTTTTTTAATAATAACATGATTTGTACCCGTATATTAATAATTAAACGATAAGGTTAGATTTAATGAACATTCAAAGTGCCAATTCAAACTTTGGTCTGAAAATGTTTGGCTCAGCTGCTGTCCCAAAACATTATTCATCCATTCCTCAACTGTCTTTCGGAAGAAAAAAATTAACAAAAGATATATTTGTAAATTCCAGATTAGATACCAGACCCGTTCAAATTCAACAACAAACACCGAAAACCATATCAAGTGAAATTACCAGAGATGGTTTTACCGGATTAAGAGATAAAAGATGTTTGCTCGCCAGACTAAATGAAAAAATAGAAGAAGCAAAAGAAAACAGTGAAAACATAGGGCTTGCTATGTTTGATATGGACAATTTTAAATCCATAAACGAACTTTTGGGCTATGAAACCGGTGACGAATTTATTAAACATATAGGAACTTCGGTTCAAGAAGTTGCAAGAGAACATTCTTTGGGTTCTTATCGTTTTGGTGGAGAAGAATTTATTATAATTTTTAAAGACAGAGGAACAGAAGAAATGGAAGAAGTTTGTTCTGAAGTACAAGAAAAAATAAATTCAAATGATGTATTTGGAAAATATTCAACAAAATACGTACAAAATGCAAAAAAACTTCTAGAAAAACATAGCGAAGAAAATATGTATTTAGAAGAAATTAAAAAACTAAAAATTCAAAAAGAACTGTTAAACAGCTTGGTTGAAGAAAGTCCTGAATTTTTCAATAACGATGCTATAAAAAGCAGACTGGAAGGGATAGACAGCTCTCTTAAAAGCTACTATATCGGACTTTTGACTCATTCAATCAAAAAAGAACAAAATTCTAACGCAAGGAAAAGACTAGAAGATTGTCAACATGGTTTAAAAATGTCTACCAATGAATCAACCAGAGAATCAATCTTTAATGACGATTTTTTGAACAACTATATGGCATTAAATTTTGACAGATCTGCCCAAATTGCACAAATAAGAACTTGGCTCAATGAACACAACAAAAACGGCGGTTTTACAATTACTTGTGGTATTGTAGAAGTACCTGCAGAAAAGCTCGAAAACACTTCAGCAAAAGAATTGATAGACGAAGCAGGTGAAGTGTTGAAAGAAGGAAAACATACCAAAAAAGGCGGATTGTATCTTCAAAGCAACGACTAAACAACAATAAAAAATAAAAAACAAAAAAGACAGCCGGTTTTATTGATTTTGGCTGTCTTTTTTGTTGGATGTTAATTTGTTTAATATGGGATGAGTCAATTTTGTTGCTACCTGCGGAGTAATTATTGCCAAAATCACTCCTGATGCTATTATAGAAATTAGTTCTTGAGCACCTTTTATTTTTGTTTTTGCCAGATTATTCGACATTTCGCTCAATTTCTTTGCAAATTCTTGTGATGTTTTTGCTTTTGTTATTTCTAAATCTTTTAATTGTGGAAAATGTTTTAACAATTTAAATGAATTTTTTCTAATTGGAAAAATCAATGCAAAATATGATGCCATAGATAATGATTGGTACAAAAATTCTTTTGCCGCACTGTATTTTCTCTCTTCTATTTGGGCAGTTTTGTCCATTAATGTAAAAGCCGGTCGTCCAACAGCTTTCAGACAGCCTTCTGATGCAACTTGAAAAGTTGAGTTTTGAACCATATTGGCAAATTTTGGAGATGTAATAAAATTAATACCTAATGACATCGTATACTCCTGTTTTGGTGAAATTTTTGTATTGGTTTATGTTCATTGGTTCCAGATTTGTATATTTTTGAGAAACATCACTAAAAGAAGCTGAAACAGGGTCTTTAGTTTCTTTTTTGGTATTTACAATTTTCATCATTTTGTTTGTTAAAAAAGGAATAATAGACAAGGCCAAAGTCAAAACACAAACGTGAGAGAGGTTTTTTTTGGTATTTAAATACAAATCAGCAGGCATTTGTATTTGTTTGGCATTCGGAGATGAAGCTTTGATTTTTGCGTTGAGCGATTTTATTGCATTCGACAAACCATCTAAATTGTTTTTTTCTTCTTTCGTTAAAGAAGTTTTACTTGCAAGAGAAAGAATATCG
>CAKUUG010000039.1 GCA_934692665.1 uncultured Candidatus Melainabacteria bacterium
TGCGGGAGTAATTCAGTGGTAGAATGCTTCCTTGCCAAGGAAGATGTCGCGAGTTCGAGCCTCGTCTCCCGCTCCATAAAGAGAGTCAGTAATGACTCTCTTTATTATTATATAGATTTTTTCTATCATTATTCATTTTTTGGAACAATGAAAAATTCCATACCCTCTTCTTTAAAGAGTTTTGTTGGATCGAGCCAGCTGTTGCCGATTGAATTGATGTATATTTTTTCTTGAGATAGGCTTCCGATGAAATCTAGTGTAATGTCTTCGTATTCCAAATCAGAAGTCGGAACAAGAGCATCTTCAAAACAAAAATATACATTTGTATCTGAAGAATTGGTTACTTGTTTAGCTAGATTGTTCATATATTTAAAGAAATTATTTCTTATTTTTGTTTTCGTATCTTGTGAGGTTTTTGTGTCTTTGTAATTTGAATTTAATTCGATATTGTCCATAATGATTGCAGGTTTTTCATCCACATTTGCCATAAATATTCTTGACATGCCAACAACTTCACCTTCTTCGTCGTACAATTCAACAACATTATAAGAAGTATTTAAAAGGTATGTAGGAGTAGCATCCGCATTTGCACCTGTACCTATTGCGGTGCAGCAGCTTGTTTTGTTGCCCATAAACAAATCTTCTTGCGGATTTCTATCCCACATTTTGATTGTCATTTTTTGTCCATTGAGTTCAAAATTTACATCCGGAATATCCGGTTTTAGCCATTGTTCATAATCAAGGTTGTTTTCTATAAAGGCATTTTTGGTTTTTGCATTTGTTTTTCCATAAACATTAGATTCGTCCTGAATAAAATCTTCAAAATTACCCAAAATAGACTCTCTTACAACAATAGACAAATCGTCACTTGCTATGCTTGTGTTTGATATTAACATAGCTTTTTTTAGCAATGCTTCGCATATTTCTTCATTTGAGTAATTATTTATGTTTTCATAAATTTCTAGTATATTTTCGCTAATTTCTCTTAATTGGGGATTGTTTTTTGCTTTTAAAATAAAATCCTCGCTATCCATTTGAGATTCGAGTTTGCTTATTTCTTCTTGTAATTCATCTTGATTCATCGTTCTTAGAGAATCTACTTTTTGTTGAATATTTTCTTTTGTTGCTTCTTCTTCTGTTAAAGTATTTTTTTTATTTTTTAATGCCAAATACGAATATTCTTCGTTTAGTTTTGTTTTATCTTTTGGAATTTTTGATAGTTCTTGTTCTGATATACCAACGGATTTTAATACTTCATCTTGAATTTTTTGTTTTGCGGATTCAAAATCTACTTCGCCTTTTTCAGACATTTCAATGAGATTGCTTGTATCGATACCTGTTTTTTGGTATATTTCGACAATTTGGCACAATTGTATCTTTTCTTTTGCGGTTAAATCTCTTGTTGTTTGTTCTTTTAGAGCTTTTAGTTGAGTTTCGTTTAAAGGTTTTTTATTTTTGTTTCTTTTTTCAATATAAGCTGTTTTTTCTTCTTCCGTGTATTGTGTTTTGCACCCTTTTATCAGTTTGGATAACAACTCATAGTTTTCATTTGACAAAGAATCCAACTCCACTAAATCATCGGCAAATTTTGAAGTTCTTTTGTCCATCATTTGGTTCAAAGTGTCTGTATCCAAATACTTTAAGGCTCTTAGTATTTGCCCTATATGCAAAGAGAAAAATTCTTTTATTTGGTCTTGTTGTTTGTTTAATTCTTTATCTTGCAACGTCGGGTATTTTCCATCTATTTTTGTTGTGTATTTTGTATCAATATTGCTTAAATATTGATTGGGGGTGTTCATTGCTAATTTAAACGTAGAAGAAGAAAGTTTTTTAATAGAGTTAAGAAAATCCTTTTCATCCAGATTGCTTTCGAGTAAAGATTTTTTTGTCGAAAAATTCATCTTAGAATTGTCTAGCATAGATAATAGCTCTTGTTGGTATTTTCCCGTTGTTGCATTTTTGATTTTTTCATCGTAACTGTCAGAATTTAAAAAATCACGCATAGCATTGGGTGTAGAATTTATTTCTTCCATTAATGCTTTATAGTCTTCAGGGTTTCTTCCTGTTGTTATTGCATCTTTCATCTCGACACCGTTTTCTAATAAATCAACAGTTCTATTATATATTTCGTTGTCATTATACATAACGATTGCTTTTGCATCGCTTGTGCCGACCCCTCTTTTAGACAGTTCTATCAGGTGATTTTTTGCATTTCCCGTATATTCTACAAATTCTTTTGCAGTTATCGGCGACAAGCCATTATTTATGTATTCCTTGTATTGTTTTGATTTTTTTTCATCAAAACCGACGATTTGGTAAGAATCTTTTTCAGAAAGCCCGCTACTAATCAAATCTCTATACATGGAAATCTGTTCATCATTCAGTTTTGATATATTGCGAGCGGTAAAAGTATCCATTCCTGAAGAAAGAAGTTCTTGATATTTTGCATATCTAAAATCGTCATATTGTGCGATTTCTAATGCTCCAAAACTGTATTCTCCAATTGAGATTGCTTTTTTGTATCTTTCGTATTTTGATTCGCTTAATTTTGCTGTTGACCAAGCCTCATAACAATCACTACCACTTTTGATTAAGTCGATACAGCGTTGATATTGTTCGTTTGTGCATTTTTGTACAATATTCAAAGATAAAAAATCTTTCATACCGCTATCATACAAAGTTCTAAATTTTTCAAATCCTTCTTTATCTAATTTTAAAAGTTCTTTTAAGTTAGAAATGTCTTCGCCTTTGTTTAATAATTGAAGAAAATATTCATATTGTTCACGATTTAGCTCACCCAATTTTAACAAATCATCACTTATTTCGCCTTCTTCATCAATAATTCCTAGTGCTGTGCTTAATTTTTCTTCTGATAATTTTGCAAATTGGCTTGCATTTTTTGAATCCATTATGTTGTTTTCAATTAAAAGAACAGCTCTTTTGTATTCTTCTTCGCTTAAGTCATAAAAATATTCAAAATTTTCTTCATCTATGTTCATTTTTGATAGTTCAAGTTTTCTTTGGCTAATAATATCAGCAGAAGTACTTGAACTATTATTTGCTATATTTCCGCTTGTAACTATATTTTGGTTTAAAGAAATATTTGTAGAATCCGAATCTTCTAGTCCTATTGCTATTTTATTTTGATTTGTTTGGGCTTTGCAATTTGTTTCAATGACGTTTTCATTGCTTACAATAATATCATTTTGCGTAGGGTATTGTATTTTTTCCAGATAGTTTTCTTGTTTTAAAAAAATCTTGTTATCCCACCAGTCGAGCTGATATATTTTCGCACTGGCTTGATTTGTTTGGTATTTGAATCCATCTTGATTTATGGTTTCGCTTTTTGTATCATAAGTGATTCTTATTGTTCTTGCGTTATCTGTAGAATTGTTTGTAGAATTTGTGAGTCCTTCTTTTTCGGCTATATACTTTTTGATATCATTGGCATTATAATCTCTTGCAATTACGTTTCCATCTTTGTCCAGATATTCTGTGTATTTTAAGTTGGTTTCGTCTGATTGTTTTTTTATGGCTTTATTTGTGTTTTGAGGTGCACAAGATCCAAAAGCCAATTGTACCGCTTCAAAGCCGACACCTGCAATAGAATCGCTCCTACTGAAGTGTTTTCTAAAGAAGCGTTAAGCCAATCTTCAAAAGTAATCTCTTCTCCGTTTTCATTAAGCAAGTAGTTTACTCCCCCACCAACAAAAGTCGAACTTGCACCTGCGACGCTTCCTGTTATTCCGCCTGTTAAAAGCCTTGTTCCTATTTGAGTTTTTGATGAAGAATTTATAGTTAGATTGTTTAGTTCTTTTCCTAATGTTGAATGTATGCCAAATGCAGTTCCACCTGCAACCAGAGAAGCTGCCGTCGAAACGGCCAAAGTTTTTCCAAATCCTTCTAGAGATAAATCTGAATTGTTTGAAATAGCATTGTAGTATTTTTTTGCTTTTTCAAGAGCTTCTATATATCCTTCATCGTTTTCTTTTAAAGAACCATTTGTGATGAGTTCGTATGCGGTTTTGTCTTCTTGTGTCAGATTGATATCATCCAGTCTTGTTGTTATGCCTTCTGTTAAATAATTACCTGTTGCGCTGCCTACACCCAATTCCAGTGATATTGCTTCGCTGCTTAAAATACTGCTTGCTGTTTGGTTTGTGATTTTGCTTGAGATAGCTGCATTTATTCCTTTTGCTGTACCTAGAGTTGCAGTTTGAATAGCGGAATTTACAATGCCTGCTGCCAAATCTTGTGCAAACTCAATTCCGCTGTAGCCATCTTTTTCGCTTAAGCCATCAATTGCTTGAGGAAGCATATATGCTACTGTGCCTGCTCCAATACATGTCATTCCTGCAGCAAGCCAAGACAAGCCTCCTGTGAAAATTCCGCTTGCGACCAGTCCTGTAATTGTAATTGCGGAACTTATAGCTGAAACTGTATCTACAACCTGTTTTTGACCTTTTTGATATTTTGATAATTTATTTAAAAATTCAGATTTAGAGAAATCTGCATTTCCATCAGCTAAAGAATTCAGTTCTTCTTCGTTTAATTCATTTCCGGTTATTTCTTTGTATACTTCATCTAAAGACACTTCTCCATTTTTTGCTTTTTCGATTTGTTCTTTGTAATCATTGATTTCTTTTTCCAGTTTATTTGAAGTCGCACCTATCCCAAAAAAGTTTTTAAATCCATCCCACAGTCCTGCGATTATGCCGTTATTTTCTTTTGCTGATTTAAAATTGTTTTCTTGAGAAGAAACAATATTTTCTAAAACAGAAATCAGTGCAGCATTTGTGTTTTCATTTAGTTGAGATGAAAAAGAAGTATTGTCTAGAATTGTTTCTTTGCTGAAATCTTCTGCATTTAAATTTTCTTCAATATTATCGTTTTGTGCAATATTTGAAATCGTATCAAGAATTTCTGTGTTATCTTTTATTCCATACGTGTCAGAAAGTGCTTGTGCAAAATTAGTTGTATTAAAAGTCCCGTCTTTATTTAAGGTCTGCAAAAATAGTGAAGACAGTTCTTCTTCACTTGTTTCTACGTTCTTTTCTTGTAATTTTTTTACCAGACTCCCGAAAGAGGCGGGTTTAATATTGTTACAAGTCATATTTGCCTAAAGTTAATTTTAATAATACAAAAACAAAATCGGCATAATAGTGGCTTAACTTTAGAATTATAAAGGTTTTTAGCGGCATTTGTTACAAAAGTTAATTTATTATTTATTCAATTCGTTGTATTTTTCTAATATTTTTTTCGCTTGTTTTGTTTTGTTTAGTTCTTTATAGCACAATGCCAAATTATAATATGCGTTTTTGTTCATAGGTTCCAGTTCGAGCGATTTTATTAAATTTTTTTTGGCTGTTTTGTAATTTTTTAGCTTCATTTGGCTATAAGCGAGATTGTAGTATATAGCAGGATTCGTTTTGTTGTTTTCAAGTGCCAGTTCGTAGTTGTTTTGGGCCAAAATGTAAGAACCTTTTTCTATAAAAATATTACCCAAATTGTAATAAGCTTTGTAAAAGTTTGGATTTTTATCAAGTGCTTTATTCAAGTTTTGTATAGCTAAATTTGTATCATTATTCTCAAGTGCCAAATTTGACAAAATAAGATAGATTTCTTCATTTTTTTCATCAGGTGGAAGGTTGTCGAGCAATTTTTCGGCCTGAGGAAAATTTTTTGTTGCATATAAAGCAAGTGCCTGCTGTTTTATATTGTTAGTATCTGATTCTTGTGCAAAAGTTGTACCTGTAATTAAAAACAAAAAAGTTATACACAAAAGCTGAAATAATCTCAAAAACCACCTCGTAATTTTAAAATCCAATAAACATAATACAATAAAATGAAAATATTGTCTTTAAAAAATATTATTTTTATTTTATTATATGATTAAAACATTAAAATCGATAATTATGGTCTTAGAAATATAATGAACAATACTTTGCAGTCGAGAAATTACTCATACAGAACGCCAATACAACAACAATACAGACGTGTTAAACGCAGACGCCCAAAGAAAAGCAATGGTTTTTTCAAGTACTTTATTTTCTTTGTGCTGCTGTTTAGTGCTATTTTGTATCTTGTTAAATCTGATTTTTTATCAAATTTTACTGCTTCAGAAGAAACTAAAAAGCACAATACACTTGACTTTAATTTCAATTTTTCACCAAGAAGACAAAATATCTTGTTGATGGGTGTAGATGCTTCAGAAAATCCTGCTACTCCATTTAGAGGCACACGTTCGGATACGATGTTGCTTGTTAGTATTGCTCCTTATGGAAAAAATATCAACGTAATTTCTATTCCTAGAGATTCAAAAGTCTACATAGCAGGCAAAAGCAAAGCCGATAAAATCAACCATGCATTTGCTTATGGCGGTGCAAAACTTACTGTTCGCACAGTTGAAGAAGTTTTTGGTGTAAAAATTAACAACTATGTTGCAATATCTAATGCTGGTGTCGTTAAGCTTATCGATACATTAGGTGGTTTGCCTATATATATAGAAAAAAATATGAAATATGATGACTACAGTGCAAAACTTCATATCAATCTAAAACAAGGCGATCATGTTTTATCAGGAAAAGAAACCGAAGGATATTTGAGATTCAGACATGATTCTTTTGGTGACATAGGTAGAATAAGAAGACAACAATGGTTCTTTAATGCTTTGATTGCAAGATTAAAAGACCCGACAGTAATCATAAAATTGCCTGAATTGTTAAAAATTATGCCTGAATATATCCAGACTGATTTATCCGGATATGAGCTTGCAAAATATGTAGGAGTTGCAAAAAATATTGACTCATCTTCTGTTCAAATAGCTACTATTCCCGGTGCTCCGTCAACAAAAGGTATTATTAGTTATTGGATAATAGATCCAATCAAAACCCAAGAACTTATTGATAAAATGGTATACAGAAACAAATCTGAAGTTCAAAATTCAGAAATTTCTGTTGGAATTTTGTATTCGCCTTCTGTTGAAGCCCAAGCAAATCAATTGAAAGAAACTTTAGAAGCACAAGGTTTGCAAGTAAAAACTCAAACAAACTCCTCACTTTTAAAAGATTACATTGCACTTCATAATTTAAAAGTTACAGGTGATTTTGTTAACGATTTGAAGAAAATTGTTCCGGATATAAAAGACAAACATACAATATATGACCCAATCGGTATCAATAGAACCGGAAAAGATATGACAATTGTTTTATCGGGAAACTAAAATAGTCTATTTATATTACGAAATGTTAAGATAAATTATTCTAAAGGTTGATTGCAATATTCCATGACTATAAGACAATCTAGTTATGGTACAGAATCAAAATGAAAAATACTTGCTAAAATTCATGGCTGATGGAGCTTTTGAAAGATCAAGAAAGAATGATTTAATCAAATTAGTGTGCAAATTTGGTATAAAAATCAATTTTCAAAACCAAAATCCTGTTTATCAAATTATCGATGAAATGGATTTTGATTTGAGATATAAAAACATTATTGGCAAAAAATATGACTAATCAACAAAGAGAAAAATTATCGTTCGTTATATATTCATTTATAATAGCTTTTATATGTATCTTTTTTTTGTGGCTTGGAAATTTTAAAATTTTCCAAGACTTTATCACAAAAATAGAACAAAATTCTTTTGATATGAGGCAGGCAATTGCCTCAAAATACAAGACTTTTGATAATAATATTGTTGTTCTTGGAATTGATGATCCGACTTATGAATATATTATGGATAAATTCGGTAGTTGGCCTATTTCTAGAAAGATTTGGGCAGATACTATTGAGCTTTTGGAAAAATCGGACGCAAAAGCAATTGTTTTTGATTTGTCTTTTTTGAAGCCAAATCTGAATGACGCTGCTTCCGATAAGGCCCTTGTTTATGCAGCAAGTAAATATAATAATGTATACTTTGCAATGAATTTTGATAATTACGATAAAGATGTAAGAACCCCTCCTACTATTTCTCCAAAATTCAAAGTAAAAGTGAAATCAGGAGTTTTATCCGACAATGAGTGCACAACTTTTTCAAACGCAAGATTTGTTATGGATGAATTGTCTTTTGCAACAAAAAATGTTGGTGCAATAAACATAAATCGTGACAACGATGGAGTAATTAGAAAGTTTGCACCTTTATTTAAGTACAAAAATGATTATTATCCTGCTTTGTCTTTAAGAGTTGCAATGGATTTGTTAAAGGTTCAAGATATTGAAATTGAAAAAACAAAAATAATTCTTGGTGGCAAATATACAATTCCAATTGATGAATCAAATCGTGCAATATTGAACTGGTATGGCTCTGATGATGCTTACAAACATGTTTCTTTTTATAGTATGTTAGTTGCACAAAAGAAGCACAATACAAAGTTTTTTAAAGACAATTTTAAAAACAAAATCGTATTCATAGGTACAACTGCAACGAGTATGGCCGATATAAAAAGTTCTCCTGTTTCCAGTCAAATATCCGGTGTAGATTTGCATACGACTTTTTTGAACAATATTTTGGATAATAATTTTATAGAAAAATCCCCTCTTAAAGTCGATTTTTTAGTCGCTATATTTTTGTCTTTTTTGATTGGGTATTTTGTTCTTGCAAATGAATCTATCATAAAGTCTTTTATGGCATTGTTTTTGATACTAATCTTTTATGGTATTTACGCCTTTGTAGTTATGGCAATGTATGACGTGTGGGTTTCTGTCGTTTTTCCGTATTTGACAGTTGCTTCTACTTTTGTCTTGGTTTATTGCGAAAAGTACCTTCTAAAATCAAAAGATTACGAACAAACATACAAATTGGCTGTTACTGATGGTTTGACTCAATTGTATAACCACAGATTCTTTCAAGAACAGTTAGCTTTAAATGTGAACAATTTTAGAAGATATGGTTCTGTGTTTTCAATTATTATGATTGATATTGATTTCTTTAAAAAATTTAACGATACTTATGGTCACCAATCCGGTGATTGCGTATTAAAACAAGTCGCAACAATAATGAGAAACACTTCTCGCTCAACAGATCTTGCATGTAGGTATGGCGGCGAAGAAATGACTTTAATTTTGAATAATACAAACAAAAAAGATGCTGTAATATTGGCGCAAAAAATATGCCAAACTGTCAGAAATACTCTTTTTGTATTGGCAAATGGTGAAAAAGTTCACGTAACAATAAGTGTAGGCGTTGCAACGGTTGGACTAAATGGGCAAAAGCCAAAAGAATTGATTGAATATGCCGACAAATGCCTTTATATTGCAAAAGAAAACGGCAGAAATCAAGTTGTATACAAAACAAAATAAACTTCTTTTAATTTGTCAATTGAAAAGGACATTTTGTGCATCTTGCTTTAGGGCGGAGTATCAAGTTGTCTTCCAGGTCATAAAGTTTTGCAATTCTTGTGATTAATCTTTCTCCGCATTTTGGACATTTGATTTCAAAATTTGGATTAGTAGAATTGAGAAGTATTTGTTCTCTAATTTCATCCATTACATTGTTTTTTACAAGATTCAAATTTATCTTTGTTTCATAATGTTTTATTTCTTTGTTTTCGGTCTTTAAGCCTTTTGCGAGCTTTTGTCTTATTGTTGTTGGCAAAAACAACTCGTATCCCATCTCGATGTTTTGTATCTGTTCTATATCTAATCCGGAATTGTGTGCAAGTTGCTCTTGTGAGAGATTTAATTTTTCTCTTTTTTCAACAACGAACTGTGCAAGCGATTTTTGCTCTTTTTTCATTTTATTTTGCTTTATTCATTTTGTTTTTAACTATTGACAAAATTGTTCCCGCAACAAAGATTGAAGAATATGTACCTACTGTAACACCAATGATAATTGCCAAAACAAATTCTTTTATATTTGCACCACCAAAGAAATATAATGCTAACAACGTAAACAATGTCGTTGCAGAAGTATTTATAGAGCGAGCAATTGTTTGATTGATTGAATTGTTGATGATTTCATCTGTTGACATTTTCTTTGCATAAAAACGCATATTTTCACGAACTCTATCAAATACAACAATGGTGTCATTAATTGAATAACCGATAACAGTAAGTATTGCTGTAATAAACAAGCTATCTACCGTTGTATCAAAGAATATTCCTTTTAGAGCGAATATTCCGACAACAAACAATGCATCATGAAACAATGTTAAAAGTGCAATCCAACCGTACTCCGTTTGGAATCTGAATGAAATATACACAACCATTACAACAAAAGCTACAATCAATGCTATCATTGTATTTTTTAGCAATTCTGAACCCAATGTCGGCCCAACCGAACTTACTTGTTCAAGAGAAGCACCTTTGAAGTCTGATGAAACAACTTGTGTGATTTTATTGATTCTTTCTTGATTTTCTTTATCGCTTAAAAATGTAGTTCTAATTGAAACCAATTTTTGAGTGTTTTTTTCGGTAGAACTTTGGCTTGTTAGCTGAATGACAGGATTTTTAACTTGAATTTTTTCCAAGCTTGTTCTGATTTTGTTTACAACATCAGCACTTGTTGAATTGTCCGATGTTTCTATGCTGTATTGCAAAATAGTACCGCCGGTAAAATCGATTCCGAGTTTCAACGGTGAGTGATTAGGCTGTGTAATCATAAGAAAAAGAATTGCAATAACACAAGGTATCAACAATACTGCACTTATTGAAAGCCACAAGTATTTATATTTTACGATATCTAATTTAAATTTATTTTTTGTTTCTGCTGTCATTTATTTACTCCTAAAATTAATCCAAAACGCCAAATTTTGCTTTTTCACGTTTAGTTTCTTCTGCAACAAAAGCATTTTGTATATCTTCTTTTTTCAAACCAAACAATTCAGGATATTTAAGGTCACTTGTACCGAAAATTAAATGCATGAAGTTTTTGGTAACTGTAATTGCACTGAACATTGATAAAATAACACCTATTATCAAAGTGAGAGCAAATCCTTTTACCATTGAAGCCCCAAAGTAATATAATATGATACAAGTTAATATCGTTGAAACATTTGAATCAAAAATACTTGTCCAAGCTCTGTCGAAACCTGAATTTATTGCTGTATATAGGCTTCTGCCCATTTTTAGTTCTTCTTTTGTTCTTTCAAAAATAAGTATGTTGGCATCTATTGCCATACCGATTGACAGTACAAAACCTGCTATACCTGTAAGAGTAAGAGTTACCGGTATGGTTTTGTAGATTGCAAAGTTGACTAATGCATATATTACTAAAGCAAAGCAAGAAATCAAACCCAATAGTCTATAATAAGCCAACATAAATATCATTACTGCACCAACGCCTATAAAACCTGCTATTTTAGATTTGTTGATACTGTCTTGTCCGAGTGTTGGCCCAACGGTTTCTTCTTGAATTATTTTTGCTCCTACAGGCAAAGCACCTGCATTTAGCAAATCTACCATTTCTTTTGCTTCTTCATATTCAAAGCCGCCTTCCCCGCCGGTAATTTGGGCATGTCCGCCTGTGATTGCTTCGTTTACCCTCGGAGCAGACTGCATTTGTCCGTTAAAGAAGATTGCCATTTGTTTTCCGGTTAATTCTGTTGTTAGATTTGCAAATTTCTTTGCACCTTCCAAATTGAATTCCAACTCAACTGTCCATTCACCATTGCTTGGATTTGAACCTACAAGAGCTTTTTTCAAGTCTTTACCCGTAAGGTTTGTAGCTTGCCAAGTTGTTGTGCCGTCAAGATTTTGAACTGGTCTTTTAAATTCCAGTTGTGCTGTTTGTCCGATAAATTCTTTTGCTTTTGAAGTATCTTTTATGTTAGGTATTTCAATAAGCAATCTTTTTGTGCCTATTTTTTGAACTATGGTTTCACCAACGCCCATAGCATTGACTCTGTTTTCAATCGCATATTGAAGACTGTCCATTACATCAGGTGTAATTTTAGGTACTGCTTCTGATTCTTGTGCTTCTAAAAGCAATCTCGAACCGCCAACCAAATCAAGCCCCAGACTGGTTGGTTTTTTATAGATTATAAAAATACTTCCCAATGCTATTGAGATAATTATCCAAAAAAGAATAAGTTTATTTTTCATCTGCGTTCCTCAAATTTTATAGAATATTAATATCTTTCAAATTATAACAAAAAAAAATTAAATTGTTAAATTGTAAACTTAGGTAATATAAATCTTAAAAATATTACAATTTGTAAAAGAAAATATATACACGTTATATACATTTTATATGTGGAATTTATGATATACAAGTTGTTCTCTTTTCCACTCCTTCCTCCATATGCAGATTTATAGCATTAGTCCAGAGTACCTTATGTGCTTTGGATTTTTTTTATTTAAAAATATTTACAATTAACAAATGTCTTTGGCAAAAAATTACAAATATTGACGTAATTTTATTATAAGACTAAACTTAAATTATTAGAGAAGTTTAAATAAGGAGTGTAAAATGGTTAAAATTTATTATGCACCTGATTGTGATTTGAACAGACTAGATGGAAAAACTGTCGCAATTATGGGTTACGGTTCTCAAGGTCATGCTCATGCACTAAATTTAAAAGAGTCAGGAGTTAACGTTGTTGTTGGACTTTATGAAGGTTCAAAATCAGCAATAAAAGCTCGTGAAGCAGGTCTGGAAGTTTTAACCGTTGCTGAAGCTGCCAAAAAGGCGGACATTATAATGATATTGCTGCCTGATGAACTCCAAGCGGGCGTTTACGAGAAAGAAATTAAACCATATTTAACAACAGGTAAAACATTGGCATTTGCTCATGGTTTTAATATTCATTTTAATTTAATTAAACCACCAAGTGATGTTGATGTAATCATGATTGCTCCAAAAGGCCCGGGCCATACAGTAAGAAGTGAATATGTTGCAGGAAAAGGTGTACCTTGTTTAATTGCGGTTCAGCAAGATGCAACAGGAAACGCTCTTGCTAACGGTTTGGCATACGCTGCAGGTATTGGTGGGGCTCGTGCAGGTGTTATCGAAACAACATTCAGAATCGAAACAGAAACCGACTTGTTTGGTGAACAAGCAGTATTATGTGGTGGCGTTTGTGCTTTAATGCAAGCAGGTTTTGAGACTTTGGTAGAAGCAGGTTATGCTCCTGAAAATGCTTATTTTGAATGTATTCACGAAATGAAACTTATTGTTGATTTGATATACCAAGGTGGTTTTGAAACAATGAGAAGATCAATTTCAAATACTGCCGAATTTGGTGATTACGAAATTGGCAAGAGAATAATTACAGAAGATACTAAAAAAGAAATGAAAAAAGTATTAGCAGAAATCCAAGACGGTACTTTTGCAAGAAACTGGATTAACGAATGCAATACAAACCAAATTCACTTTAAAACTACACGCAATTTGAAACTTCAACATCCTTCTGAAGCAGTTGGAAAAGAGTTGCGTAAAATGTACAGCTGGAACGAAAACAAATAGGGACTTTTAATGGAAGAAAATTTATCTTTTGAAGAAGTCAATATTTGGCTAGATGAATACAAGTCTACTGACAACGAAAAAACCAAAAAGAAGCTAAAGGAACTTATAGTGCTTGCTTGCATGCCTATTGTAAAAAAAGTTTCTTATGCTCTTGCTCGTCGTTCTACCGACCCTGTGGAAGATATTACCCAAGTTGGCTCTTTGGGGTTAATCAAAGCAATTGATTTGTATAATCCTGAAATTTCAAAAAATTTCAAATCTTATGCAACATATTTGATAACGGGTGAAATCAGACACTATTTGCGTGATAAAATCACAATAATAAGAGCTCCGAGAGAAATCAAAGAGTTGTCTTTCAGGGTGCATAAATTAACATTAGAATTAACGGAAGAACTAGGTAGAACTCCTACAGATAAAGATATTGCAGAAGCATTGCAAATGCCACAAGAAAAAGTTGAAGAATGCAATACCTTAGATAGAAGAACAACTACAATTTCTATTGATCAGATGTTTGGTAACGACGACAATTCTATATCTTTGGTAGAAAAAATCGAAGATGAAAGTCAAAAACAAGCATTCAACAGCTATGAGAACAGGATGATTCTTGATGACGCCATAAAAAGACTAGAACCTGTAGAGCAACAGCTTGTTATTTTGAATTATTATGATGGCTTAAACCAAAGAGAAATTGCAGAAAAATTAGATATGAGCCAAATGCAAGTTTCCAGAAAACTAAAAAAAGCACTTTCTAAATTGTTTTCTATTATTTCAAAAAAAGGTTTAAAGCAATATGAATGATATAATAAATCTTCTTCCAAACTGGTTTTTATACGGATATATTTTTTTAATCGGAATATGCGTCGGTTCTTTTCTTAATGTTATGATATTAAGAGGACTAAGTGGAGAAGATATTGTATTTGGTCATTCTCACTGTCCAAAATGCAAAAATAACTTAAAGTGGTATATGAATATACCACTTTTTTCATACATATTTTTAAGAGGTAAATGTGCATTTTGTAAATGTAAGATTTCTGCTCAATATCCTTTGATAGAATTTTTAAATGGTATTGGGTATTTGTTTACATTTTGTATGTTTGGTTTTTCTTTAAAATCTTTTTTAGTTTGTGCAATAATCTCTTTGTTTATTGTGCTTATGACAACTGATATTTTAGAAACCGTAATAATCGACTGGCATAGCTACTTGTTTTTTGCATTTTGTTTAATTGCCGTAAAAATGCTTGGCGGAAGTTTGTTTGCTGCTTTTTTTACAGCGTTTCTGACTTTCATTTTGTTTGAAATTTTATCTTTAACAAGTATTTCTTTTATTGGTATAAGATGTTTTGGCTTTGGTGATAGCTTGATGCTGCTTGGGATTTCTGCTTTGTTTGGAATAAAAAATATCTTGTTTGTTGTATTTTTAAGTTTCATAATCCAAATGTTCTTGTCTTTAGTCCCTATTCTAAAAGCAAAAAACT
>CAKUUG010000040.1 GCA_934692665.1 uncultured Candidatus Melainabacteria bacterium
GCATAGAATTTTGTATCCATTATTTAAAAAAATCTTTATGGCACCAAATCCTGTACCAATAAAAGCGTTATTGTCAAAAATGGGTTTAATGCAAAATTTTGTAAGAAGACCATTAGTTGGCCTTGGTGAACAAGAAAGACTTGAATTGCTAGAATGTCTAAATTCAATAAAACAATCGACAGAACAATCTTAGTTACCGGTGGATGTGGCTTCATTGGAAGCCACTTCATAAAATATATTTTGTCTAAATATGATAATTACAAAATTATCAATTTAGACAATTTGTCGTATTGTGCAAATTTTAAAAATTTAAAAGAAATTGAAAATAACAAAAACTACGTATTCGTAAAAGGTGACATTTTAGATTCTGTTTTATTGGAAAAAATTCTAAAAAACGTAGATTGGATTGTAAATTTTGCTGCCCAATCCCATGTGGATAATTCCATAAAAAACCCTTCAATTTTTGCAAAAACAAATATACTTGGTACATTAAATTTGTTGGAAATTGCAAAAATTAATAAAATCAAAAAATTTCTACAAATTTCTACAGATGAAGTTTATGGAAGTATAAAAACAGGGTATTTTGATGAATCTGCTCCTTTGAATCCAAAAAATCCATATTCAATCTCAAAAGCAGCTGCTGATATGTATGTTATAAATTACTTCAAAACCTATAATTTGCCTGTTTTAATTACAAGGAGCAGCAACAATTTTGGCAAATATCAGTATCCTGAAAAATTAATTCCGCTTTTTGTTTCTAAATTATCAAAAAATGAAAAAGTTCCCTTGTATGGTTCAGGTCTTCAAAAACGTGATTGGCTCTATGTTTTGGACAATTGCAGTGCAATAGATTTGGTCTTGCATAAAGGTGAAATTGGTGAAATATACAATATTTCGTCTCATATCGAAAAAACAAATCTTGAAATAACAAGATTGATTTTGAAACATTTAAACAAAAATGAAACTATGATTGATTTTGTTCCAGATAGACTTCAACATGATGAAAGATATGGCATATCAAATAACAAAATTAAGTCCCTTGGATGGCAAGCTCGTACAAATTTTGAAGAAAAATTAGCAGAAACGATAGATTGGAACAAAAACAACCAAAGCCATTTTATTGTTAGGATTTAATGAAACTTTTTTCGGCTTTTTTGTTTAAATGTTCTTGTTTTATTTCGTTTTTATGGGTGAAAAAGCCATCTAGCAGAGGGTTTACAATTTTGTGCATTAATACATTTTCAACAAAATAATCAATGGGTTTTGCTAAAAGTATTAAAGCAATAAAACCGGAAATTGTTGCAACGATACTTTTGTCTATATTTTTATCTTTTAATAATTTTAGAAGAGTTTCTTTTCTTGCAATTTCTGGATTATTGAATTTTTTCGTTGATTTGTTAAAGAATTTTGAATATTTCCTATTTTGGAACGGTTCACCGGATAATATGCTGCTGCATAGTTCACCTTGTTTTGCTAAATATTTTAAAACAGGGTTGTCTTTTTGCGGATCTTTTAAGTACTTTTCAAATACAGCTTCTTGTTCATTTCCTTCTTTAAAAAATGAAAATGCTTTTGAAATCGGAGATTTGTTTTCAATTTGAACTTTTTTTCTTAATGCAGATTCTTTAAACGAAGCAATTAATCCATCCGTAAAAGAAAGGTTATCGGCTTTTGGGTATTCACTGTTGTCTAAATATTTTCTTGTAAATTCTACTATTTCTTTTTTCTCTAGAGCAGAAAGAGCTGACTCGTCTTTTGTAAATTTGACACCTATTGTTTGACCCAATTTGATTGCCCCTGTCGGCAAAATTACACTCGCCAATCCTTGAAAAATAGCTTGTCTTACGCTTCTTTCAGCACTTGGGTTATAAGTGTTTTCTTCGTTTTTGTATTTGTCATAAATATCAGCACCCAAATACAATAAAGCAGGTGCCCACAAAACCGTACCTAAAGTATTATTTATAGGACTAATTGCTGCACCAACTTCATTTGAATATGCAAGAAGCCTTAGTGGGTATTTTGACAATATGTCATTTTTTTTCGGTTTTTTTGGAGCTTGTTTATTTTGTTGTAAAAATTTTTTATACAATTCATTTTCATTAGAAATTATCATCTTGATTTTCGTCCAATCACTGGTTTTATGCGAACTTTTTCATTTTATCTAAAGAAAAGCACCAAATCAACGCATAAAAGAAAATATTGAAATATTTCTTTATAAGAAATATTGAATTTAGAAAAAATAACACTGAAAAACAATTTGACACTTTTAACAAAGTTGTTCCGCTTGTTTCAAAGCTTACTTTTTTGTGTTTTTGTTCACAAAAAATCTCTTTTATTTCATCATCCCTGATTAGCTAATATAAATTTTTCTCGTTATTTTTCATCTTATTAGTGAGGATAAAAACAAAAACTTGAAAGCTTTATAAAAACAGGTGTAACGTCAGCTGGGGATTGATGTATAATATTTAAATTCTAATATAAATCAATTATATGATTTATAAACCGTTTATTGTAGGTATTATAGGCTAAAAAGGAGATTTATATAATGGGTGTATGGCCTACTAAATACTTTCAAAATCCAAACCCAACCGAACCAATTGAACAAATCTGGGATGATATAGATGCTTACTCTTTTGAAGAAATGTTTGAAAAAGAAGAAAAACATAAAGACATAGATTTTGTTATTCCGCTTCCTCCACTAAAGTACAATGAAAAAGTATTAAAAGGTGTATTTTATTCACAAGCTACGCAATTATTGCTAGATAAATTTCCCGATTTAAAGAAAATATTTTTTCCTTGTGCAAATACAATGTTTTCTTCTTATTCGCTTTCAAAAGATGCAGATGTTTATTTGGCTTGTTATACTAACAAAAAAAGGGAAAGATACTACAAAAACAAATACCCTGAAAAAAAAGACATTATTTTTGTGCCATTACAAGATACAGATTTTACAAATGAGTATACAATGGCTCCAGCGTTTAATACTCCAAAAAAATATGATGTTATATGTGTATCAACAGCTTATCCTGTAAAAAATCTTCCAATGATAGCTGAAGCTTTAAAAAAATACGAAGAAAAATACAAAAAAGTTCTAAAATCTCTTATTGCAATAGGTTCTAGAGATGCCTTTTTAAGAGAAGATGGCACAATGGACTATTCAAAAGTGAGATTTGATGCAAAAGCCGAACTAGAAAAAATTGATAAAATTTTAGGTGATACAAAAAAATATATAGAATTTGTACCTTATATAGAACACAAAGATTTGCCAAAATACTATACTAGTGCAAAATGTTGCGTACTTGCTTCTTTAATGGAGGGTAAAAATCGTGCAATAAATGAAGCAATGAGCTGCGATACGCCAATAGTTGTATTTAAAGATTTTAATAAATTTGCAAGAAATGGTTATCCGGTTTTTAGAAAAAACAGTGGAGAATATGCTTTAAAATATGACCCTGAATCACTTGCTGATGCTATTCATAAAGTAATAAATAACCAAGAAAAATACACTCCTCGTGAAAATTACTTAAAATACAATGGAAGAAAACATTTTATAAACAAAATAGTTGATGCTATTCCATATTACAAAGAAAATTTACCAGGATACAAATATGGGGATATTCATAACAACCTTTGGGTGGATTTGGCTTGTCAAAGAAATTATCAACTAAGTTATATTGATTTTTTATATGCCAGAAATCCTGCCATTTCTTTTGTAAGAGGTATGGATAAAATAAAATCCCTTATTGAATTCTATTATTCAAGATTTAAAATTAAATAGTCTACAAATATTTCTTACTTGTTTGTAGTTTTGAATAATATATAATTGAGGCAAAAATGACCGATAAAATAGAAAGTAATGCAAAAAACCAAACAAGTCTGGATAAACTTCCTGTTGGAAAGGCTGCTTTTATCGTTGCTGTTAATTGTGAAGATAAGTCATTAAGGCAACATATTCTGAATATGGGACTAACTCCAAACACTGAAGTATCTCTTGTAAAAACAGCACCGATGGGTGATCCTTTGGAGTTGAGATTGAGAGGTTATGAATTAACAATCAGAAAAGAAGATGCTTCAAAAATTGTTATAAGAGATATTCATAATAATGAAAAACGAGTTAATAAAAGCGTAAAATTTAAAGAAATTGAACATTCGCAGATTGGCGAAAAACAAACAAGCAAAACAAGAGTTTTAAAACCAAAATCGAAACTTGTTTTTGCACTCACAGGAAACCAAAATTCCGGCAAAACTACATTATTTAACAAACTTACTGCCTCAAACCAGCATGTGGGAAATTTTCCGGGTGTAACGGTTGATAAAACTCAAGGAACTTTAGTAAATCATAAAGATGTCACTATTGTTGATCTTCCCGGTATTTATTCACTTTCACCATATAGTTCAGAAGAAATCGTAACCAGAAATTTTGTCTTAAACGAAAAACCGGATGGAATAATAAATATTATAGACGCAACAAATATTGAAAGAAATTTGTTGTTAACAATGCAGTTGATGGAGCTTGATGTTCCGATGGTTGTTGCATTAAATATGATGGATGAAGTCAACAAAAATGGTGGGAGCATTGATATAAACGGACTGGAAAACGCTCTTGGTGTTCCTGTGATTCCGATTTCAGCTGCTAAAGGACAAGGTATTGATGAACTTGTTGAACATTTTTTGAATGTAGTGATGTTTGATGAACGTCCAAAGTATGTTGACTTTTGTGAGGAAAGTGAAGGGAAAAAAGGTGCAATCCACAGATGTATTCACTCTATTATTCACCTAATCGAAAATCACGCAAAAAACACAAATATACCTGTTCGTTTTGCTGCGACAAAATTAACCGAAGGTGATGAACTGATAATCAAGGCTCTAAATCTTGATAATAATGATTTGGAAACTTCAAACAAAATAATTGAACAAATGGAATTGGAATATGGATTAGACAAACAGGCTGCACTTTGCGATATGAGATTTGCTTTCATTGAAAAATTGTCTAATACTTATGTGCAAAAACCGCTAGAAAGCGCTGCTGACAAATTTTCCAAAACCCTCGATAAAATTCTAACCGGAAAATATACCGCAATTCCAATGTTTCTTTTTATAATGGCTTTTATTTTTTATTGTACATTTGGTAATATCGGAAGTTTCTTGTCCGGTTTGATGGAAAATATAATAGATTATGCAACAAATTACTTTGATAATTTGCTTTCAGCTTATGGTTTGAATCCTGTTGTGCATTCTTTAATTATAGACGGGGTATTTTCCGGTGTTGGCAGTGTATTGAGCTTTTTACCTATAATCGTTATATTATTTTTCTTTTTATCTTTGTTGGAAGATAGCGGCTATATGGCTCGTGTTGCTTTTGTTATGGATAAACTTCTCAGAAAAATCGGTTTATCAGGAAGAAGTTTTGTTCCTATGTTGATTGGTTTTGGCTGTTCAGTGCCTGCAATTATGGCAACAAGAACTCTACCTTCTGAACGTGATCGCAAAATGACTATTTTCTTAACTCCGTTTATGAGCTGTAGTGCAAAATTGCCAATCTATGCTTTGTTTACGGCGGCGTTTTTCACAAATAATCAAATTTTGGTGATTTTGAGTCTATATCTTTTGGGAATAATAGTCGGAATAATATTTGCATATATTTTAAAATTTACTGTTTTTAAAGGCGAAGCCGTACCTTTTGTGATGGAACTTCCAAATTATAGAATGCCTACATTTAGGAATGTTTATAGATTGATATATTCAAAATCAAAAGACTTTATTACAAAAGCGTTTACCATAATATTCTGGGCTACAATAATAATCTGGTTTTTGCAAAATTTTGACTCTAGATTAAATCTTGTAACGGACTCTAGTGAAAGTTTGCTTGCAATTTTGGGCAATATTGTAGTTCCTGTATTTAAGCCTTTAGGAATTGACGATTGGAGAATATCAACCGCATTTATCACAGGTTTTATGGCAAAAGAAAGTGTCGTTAGTACATTGAGCATACTTTCGGATGGAACAGAAAAGCTTCCAACAATGTTTACACAATTGAGTGCTTTTGTTTTTCTTATATTTTCGCTACTTTATACGCCTTGTGTTGCAACTATTGCAACCGTAAAAAGAGAGCTTGGAAGGTTAGGTGCATTTTCAGTTGTTTTAGTACAATGTGTAATTGCATGGAGCGTTTCTTTTGTTGTTTATTTGCTTGGAAATCTGATTTTGTAAAATACTACAAAAAAATTGATACAATTTTTTAAAAAATAGACAATAATTATTCTTTTCTTGTTTTATATCCATTGAAAGGAAAGTTAAATATGTATCAAAGTTATATGAATGTTTCTAAATTTCATTCAACACCATCATTAAAGGCAACAAGTAAAAAACAAGCTCAAGTGCAACAAGAAAAACCACTTGATAATAAACAAAACTTTGTAAAAGTCCCACTATCAAGCTACATTGCAAACAATAATATTCGTTTTGGAAGCAAAATTGAAGAGCTAAAAGAACTTGATGCTTCAAAATTGCCCCAAGACAAATTTGATAGTGATGAGTGTAGTTGTGATGGCGGTTACAATGTTTCTTGCATTACAAATTTAGCTTCGCATTATATAACGGAACAAATAAGACACATTTTGCATACAGGTGAGCTTGTTCCTTATAAAAAAGAACAAATTATTAATGAAAACAAATATTATTGTACAAAAGATGAAATTCAAGAAAAACTGGAAGAAGCAAAAGAATATTTCCTTAATTATTTTAATGAAGAAGCGCAAAGAGCAACTGACGAAATAAATAAATTATCCCCAACAAAAACCGAACATACAGTCTATAGAATAGTAGACGAACATGTAGGTGAAAATGAGTATTACTTTGATGAATTATCTTCATTTGAAAAAGGCGACGAAACCGTCCTTGATGTCGCACCATTGTATGTAGGTTCAGATCCTGAATATTTACTTAAATCATATAGTAACAAAAACAAACCGCAAAGAAAGGTTTTGTTTAAGATTGACTTGCCTGTTGGTTCAAAACTTGCAAAATTACCTTCCAGTGATGGTATAAATCAATTACTTATGAAACCAAGTTCCAGATTTAAAATAATTGATAACCAAGAATTTCAAAATAATTTCAGATTAATAAGTCTTGAATATATTCCGGAATAAAAATGGCAAATAATCCTTCTTGATATTAATTTTGTGCTTTATTGTATCCCCGATGAATTGTCGGAAAGGGCTATTTGCCTAAAGGAACAAAAAGCTGGATAAAGTGCAGATCGAGATATCTGTTTCTTATTCATTTTTTGTATTGAAAAGATAAAAATATGAATCTTCTATTGGGCGAAATTAAAACGTCAATGCCAAGAACCTGTCGAAACTGTTGCTCTTCCTGTGTGTGGCCCGATAATCAATAAAAGTACATTTGTGCAAAGTTATACTTATAGTATTAGGTTGGTTTGTTAACCAATTACATTAACAAATTTTGGTGCAAAATATTTCTCAAGAATGAAAAAGTTTTAAAATATACTCTTTATTCTATTGTTTTTAATTTGTCCCAACTTATATGCAGTTATTTTATGAATCCAACAGAAAATATTCTAAAAATCGCACAAAAAATAATTCGTATGTATTTTTTAACTTTTGTGTTGTTACCATTAAATGTTTTTGTAACTTGCTACATTTAAGCTATTATTCAGCCTAAAATTGCTTTTTTGATTTCTATTTTAAGAGGGCTTTGTTTTAAGCTTTTGGTGGCGAGTCTGTTTGGTATTCTATGCCAACCATTGAACTTTTTGTTGTGATTTTGACATTTATATTTATGATTAAAAACACAAAAAACTTAACAAACTGTAATCTTGTATTTTAATAAAATATTTGAAAAACAAAAATAAAAAAGACCCTAATCAGGGTCAAAAATTCGGAAAAAGAGGGATTCGAACCCTCGAGGCAGATTACTCCACCTAACACCTTAGCAGGGTGCCGCCTTCAGCCACTCGGCCATTTTTCCTCTCAGTGTTTTTATTCTACCAAAATAATCTTTCTTTAGCAAGTTTTAAAATAAAAAATGTGTAAATATCTATTTACACATTTAAATTTTCCTTATATTTCCTCATTTCACCGTGCTTATTTGCAAATTCCAGTTATAAATTCAAATACATCTGTTACTGTTTCTTTTACAAAATCAATTGCCAATTCTTGTAAAGGAACGTTTTCGATAGCGTTAAAAGCATAGTTGATAGGGTCTTGTGATGATTTGAATTTTCTTGTAATAGAAGCGTTGTCGATATCTTCAATGTTTTGCATAATTTTACTAGCGTTAAGAACTTGTTCAAATGCGTTTGTTGTATCTATTTCAAATGATAATGTTTTATCTTTAGTTGCCATTGTTTTTTCGCTTTCTATTATCTACATTATAATAAAGTATTTTTGTGTATATAAATTGCATACTTTGTATATATTTTATTTACATTTCTTAACAAATGTCTCAAACCCACTTATATTTGAAAATTATTATTAAGAAATGTTAAGCTTACAAAAAAGTAAAATATTTTCTGAACTTTTGAACTCTTTTTTCGTTATAATAATTAAAGGAGTTGTTATGGACAAAATTTCTGAATTATTACAAGAAGCGAGACCATTGTATAAAACAAGAAAAAGAAATAAAGCAGTTGCTAAAGTATTTTTGACTATTGCAATACCCGTGTTCTTGTTTACTTCGATTTTTGGAATATATACATTAGGTGACAATATCTACGTCTCTATGAATAACGAAGAACTTGCTGAACAGTTGTTGCTTGATGATTATGGATTGTTCGGAGTAAAATAATTTGAAAAAAATTATACAAGAAAACAGCAATAAAATCAGAGCGTTAATTAGAAATTTTCTTGGCGAAACTAATGAAGACTTGGAACAAGAAGTCTATATAAAAACATACAAAAATTTACCAAATTACAAAGAACAAAACAAATTTTCAAAATGGATTTTAACAATTACTGCAAATTTATGTAGAGATTATTTGAAAAGTGCTACATTTCGTAACTTCTCAACTTCTTGTCATGATGATTCTGTAATTGAAAATATAAAAACTTCAAATACTCCTGAAGTATTGTATTCCAAAAAAGAAAGACAAAAAATAATTTTAAATGCCGTAAATTCTCTACCGGAAAAATTAAAAGAAGTTGTTATTTTGTATGAATATGAGGATTTTTCTTATGAAGGAATTGCAAAAAAGCTAAATATACCTTCAGGTACTGTTAAATCAAGGCTAAATTCTGCAAGAAAATTATTAGCGGAAAAACTTAGTTTTTTAATTGAGGACAAAGAATAATGATTAAAAAATATGTATTAATTTTCACTTTTTTAATTGCTATAACAAATATTTCTTTTGCTCACCCTCACTTTGATGCACCAACAAAAGAATCAATAAAGCGTGAATGCAAAATGGATGAGTATCTTGATCAGAGATTGCATTTTACCCAACAACAAAAAGAATATATAAAACACAATCGTCAAAAATACAAAAAAGATATGGAAAAAATTGTAAAACAAATGCAAGAATGCCATGATAGAATTTTTGAAGTATATATGACAGGACTTCCAAGGTATCAAACAGATTTACGTACAGCAGGTGATAAAGCAATGCTTGTTGTTCTAAGACAAAATGCAAAACGCACAAAAGAAAACCATACAAAGTCTTTTGAGGCTATATTATCGCCTGAACAAAAAGCAGAGTTTCAAAAAATCAGAAAAGAATTTGCACAAAACAAAAAGAAACCCCGTTAGACAAGTTTAGATAAGATTTTTTTTGCTTTTGCGGTGTTGTTATTGTTGGTTGGTGCTATTTTGAAAAGTTTTTTAATACCATCTACAGCTTTTCCTATACCTTTTTTTGTTTTAAAGCCCAAAAACAAAGCTCCTAAAACACTAGCAGTTCCTATGCATATTCTTTTCATTAATTGAGCATCTTTTTCGCTTTTTGTCATTTTTTGCGATTTTGACTTGCTTTTTTTATAAAAAGTATCACGTCCGGCGTAAGCTTTTCCTGTTTGAATGTAACTTGTTAACGAGCCATTCACACCAAGAACCCGGCTTCCGCAAGTATCTGCGATAGAAGGATTATGTATAGAAATTTGTCCAGTATTGCCTAACATACTATAATAAAGTATTTTTTTGTAAAAAAATTGCCCCGAGTTGCGTTTATTTGGTATAAAAATAAAATGAAAGAACATCTTAGACCATTTTTAATATTGTTGTTATTTTTTGTTTTATTTTCTGTTTTCTTTTTTGGTCAAAGTTCAAATTTTCTTGTTGACTTTTCTAGAGAAATAGAAATTCCTTACCAAATGCAATTGGGGAAAAAATTGTTCAAAGATATCTTTTTAATATATGGTTTTTGGGGTTATTTTTTAAATTTTATTTTATATAAATTTTCAGCAAACATAAATATTCTTCTAATAGAAGCAAATATAATTAGTTTTTTTATTTCGGCTTCATTTTATTTTATTTTGTACAAATTCTTCTTGAACAAAAATACCGCTCTGTTTTTTTCAATTATTTTTGTTATAGCAAGCATCTTTTCTTGTTCGACATTTTCTTTTGTTGTTCCTTATTCTTTTTCTACTTTATGGGCGTATTTTGCACTGTATTTTGTTGTTCTTTTTCTTTTATATAAAAATGACAAAATGCTCTTTTTGATGCTTGGTTTGTTATGTGTTTCGAAAATCGAATTGTTCTTTGTTGTTTGTGTTTTTATTTTTGCATGCAAAATCTCGCAAAAAGAAAAATTTTCTCTAGATTTATTGTATACATTTATCTTTCCTATAGTATTTTTGCTCTATATTTCTTTAAATCATATTCAATATAGCGATATTTTAAATAATTTCAAATACCTAAAAATAATGACAACAACGAATGCTCTTTCTTATTTTTACAAAGGTATGGGGGTTTTGTTTGATATAAAGTATTTTACTTACAATATAAAAAATTTTTTATTTTATATTTTGTTTTTTATGTTTTCGTATTTTTTGTATTTAAAAAACAAAAAAATCGCTTTTTATGTAGTTACAATTTTATTTTTTGCTTTTTGTAATTTAGTTTTTCTCTACAATTTGGGTATTTTTTTCTTATCTATATTGTTTATTTATCTTTTGTGCAAAAAAAAGATTTCTAAAACAGATGTCATTTTTTATACTTTTTCTTTGATAATGTCAATAAAAAGCATTTTTGCACTAAATATTTTTGGTTATGCAAATTTTTCATTTGTTTTTGTTATTTCAAATATATACTTTTTTCTTACAAAAATTTTTGAAAAGAAGTTTTTAAACATACATTTTTTAATCTTTTTGGTCTTTTTATCTTTCACAAATATCAAAAATCTCATTCTAGACCACAAAACAAGCTACAATACAAATCGTGGACAAATATATCTAAAATCTGATGATTTTGAAAATTTTTTTGAAACTGATTCTTTTATTAAAAAAAATATAAAAGAAAATGAAAATTTTGTTGTTTTGCCCGAAGGACAGATATTTAATTTCATCAATAAAAAAGATTGGAATTTTTTCAATTCAACCTTCACTCCGCTGGATTTTGAGACATTTTCTGACAATTATTTTATTGAGAATTTGTCAAAAGAAAAAACAGACTATGTAATTTTCTATCCAAGAAATACAAAAGACTACAAAAATGAATTAATTTGTTATGATTACGGAGTTGATTTTTGTTCATATATTGTAGATAATTACGATATAGCAAAAAAAATTGGAAATAATAAAGTTTTAATATATAAGAGAAAAAATGAAAAATAAAGAAAAAATTGGAATTTTGCAGTTTGGCTGTGCAAAAAATCTGGTCGATATGGAACTTATGCTCGGCCTTTTGGCAAAAAATGGTTATTCTTACAGTTTGGATATAGAAGACGACAGCATAAATACATTCATTGTAAATACTTGTTCATTTATATATGATGCAGAAGCTGAAAGCGTAAAAGCTATTTTGGACTTGATAAACAGAAAAAAACGTGTAATATTAACAGGATGTTTGGTACAAAAGCACAAAGAAGATTTACCAAAACTTTTGCCTGAAATTAAGAACTTTGTTGGTGTGTGTGAATATGATAAAATAATCGACGCTCTTGAAAACAGAGAATATGTAAATATTTCAGAAAATCCAACATACTGCTATAGAGAAGACATCACAAGAGAACAAATAACAGTTGGTTCGTCTTCTTATATAAAAATTGCAGAAGGCTGTTATTACAATTGTGGCTATTGTGTTATTCCAAAATTGCGTGGAAAATATCAATCACGAAAGATTGAAAACATTGTACAAGAAGCTTCCCAAATGGCTAAAAAAGGTGTATCTGAAATTATTCTTATTGCACAAGATACAACAAGCTATGGGCTGGATTTGTATAATAAACCTATGCTTGCAACTTTGCTAAAAGAATTAAACAAAATTGAAGAATTAAACTGGATTCGTGTTATGTATGCTTATCCTACAAATTTTGATGATGAATTAATGGATGCTATTAATTCTCTTGAAAAAGTTGTAAAATACATCGATATACCTTTGCAACATTCTAATATTGAAGTCTTAAAAAGAATGAAAAGACCCGCTATAGACTATAGAAAATTTATCAAAAAAATAAGACAAAAAATCAAAAATGTTGCAATTCGTACAACTTTTATCACAGGCTACCCCGGAGAAAGTGAAGAAGAGTTTTTAGACTTGTATAATTTTATCAAAGAAACAAAATTTGATAGAGTGGGTGTGTTTGCTTATTCTAGAGAAAAAGGCACCTATGCTTATGATTTAAAACCACAAATCAGAAAAAATGTAAAAACAAAAAGAAAAAATCAATTAATGAAATTACAAAAAGGAATTTCATTAGAAATCAATAAATCATTTATCGGAAAAACTATTCCATGTATCATTGAACAAATTCAATCTGATGGAGTTGTTGTTGCACGCAGTTACAGAGATGCACCTGACGTAGATGGTTTAGTGTATATAAAAACAAAAGAATTTTTAGCCCCCGGAGATATTGTTGATGTAAAAATTAATAAAGTTTCGAGCTATGATATGTTCGGTGTGGTATAATTTTTTTAAAAGAGTTAGAATCATAGGGGCAGAAATGACCAAGAAAATACCTGATGCAAATTTACCAATTTTGCCCATTGGGGCAATTGCTCAGTCATTAAATGTTCATCAAAGAACACTTAGAATTTATGATAAAGAAGGGATTTTATCTCCTGCAAGAACTGATAAAAACAGGAGATATTACACTCTAGAGGACCTTGAAAAAGCGAGATTGATTTTATTTTTAACGAGAAATTTGGCACTGAATTTAGCCGGGGTAAAAATCATTCTTGCTCTTCTTGATGAGATGAAAGTACCTTGTGATGAATCTTTTGATTTTATTAAAAAAATTGCCAAAAATGCAAAGATTTCAACTAAAATTCAAGAAACAAATGTCAAAAAAGCATCTAGAAAAGGTAGAAAAAAAGAAGACTAATTTCTCAATTTTTCAAAAGTTTCCCATGCTTTATAGCTGCTTCTTGCAAGCGGTGCGACAATCGGAAGTATATTTGTATGTTTCAAAATAAATTCTTCAATTTCTTTGTATTCATTTAGTGAATAATATTTTTCAACTTTCAAATGTTTTTTTGATGGCTGAATGTATTGTCCGACGGTTAAAATATCGAGTTTGACTTTGTTTAAATCAAGTATCAGTTCTTTAATTTCATCCATTGTCTCACCCAATCCAAGCATAAAACCTGATTTTGTTATCGAGTTGTTCTTTTTCATATAATCCAAAACATCTAGAGTACAATCATAATTTGCAAGCTCACGTGCTATCGGATAAAGTCTTTTTATTGTTTCGACATTATGATTGAAAACATCCGGTTTTGCATCCAATATTCTATTTAGTGCGACTTTATTGCCTTTAAAATCAGGTGTCAGTATTTCAATTTTTACATTTTTGTCTAATTTTCTAATTTCACGAATTACATTAGAAAAATGAATTGAACCATAGTCGTCATTTTCTTTTAAGTCATCTCTTGTGACAGAAGTAATAACGCAATATTTCAAATTCAATTCTTTAACTGCTTTTGCAACATTTTTTGGCTCATCTAAATCAATGTTAGGGGGTGTTTTTTGAGAAATATTACAAAAAGCACAGTTTCTTGTGCAAGTTTTTCCTAAAATCAAAAAAGTTGCAGTTTTTTTTGAGTAACATTCGCATTTATTTGGACACCTTGCTCCGTCGCAAACAGTGTTCAGGTTATTTTGGTTTAGAATTTTTTTTACAAATTTGTAATCTGTATTGTCTGTTGATGCTATTTTTGTTTTCAAATATTCCGGAAGACGCAAGTAATTTTCAGGCATTTTTAATTAACTCCAAAATCATTTCGCTGTAACTGGGGTGTGGAAAAATAATATTTGATATTTCTTCTTTTTTCATTTGTTTTTTAATCAAAATATTAAAAATACTAACCAATTCAACCGCATTTTTGGATACGATGTGGCTTGCAACTATAATATCATTTTTAAAAATTACTTTAATAAAACCGTCTGCAGCATTGTCGCACCAAGGTTTTGCAACAGATGGCACCAAAAATTTTACAATTTTGTATTCATCTTTGTTTTCTATATCTTGTTCTTTTATTCCGACAGATGCGATTTCCGGCGTAATATATATAGCAGATGGGACGCATTGCTTGTTTATTGGTTTGTTGAATAAAATTTTGTCGACAACTTTTCTTGCTTGCCAAGAAGCATTGTGTGCAAGCATAATATCATTTGAACAATCGCCAATCAAAAAAACATTTTTAAATT
>CAKUUG010000041.1 GCA_934692665.1 uncultured Candidatus Melainabacteria bacterium
TCTTGGATTTGTTGCATAGAATAAGCTATTGTATTTTCTCTTTTTGAATAAGGAAAACAATGAATAGAAGAGAGTTTTGCTTTTTCTAAATTTTCATAAGTTTCAAGAAAATCTTCTTTGTCTTCTAAAGGAAATCCAACAATGATATCGCAGCCCAAAAACGGAAGATTGAAGTTTTTGTGCAATTTTTCAATTACAGACATTGCTTCTTTTGTTGTGTATTTTCTATTCATATTTTTCAGAGTTTTATCACACAAAGATTGGAGCGACAAATGAAAATGCGGACAGAATTTTTTACTGTTTTTCAAAAATTCAATAGTTTCATCGTTCAGTTCATTAATATACAACGAACCCAGTCTGTAGCGAGGAATGTCTGTTTTTTCTATTTCTTTTAACAAATCGAGAAAAGTTAATCCCCACTCCAGCCCCCATTGACCTATGTGGATACCTGTTAATATTATTTCTTTTATGTTTTTTTCGATTACTAAATTTATTTGTTTTAGTATGTTTTCGATTGTGTTAGAGCGAGAATTTCCACGAGCAAAAGGAATAATACAATAAGAACAACGATTGTTACAGCCATCTTGTACTTTTATGCTCACTCTTGTAGAATTTGGGTTAATCAAAAATTCATTTTCAAATGTTTTTTTATCAAAAATATTTTCAACAAAAACCCGTTTTTCAGAAGCAAAAAGACTCTTTAAATATTCGCCTATTTTCATTTTTTCACTATTGCCCAAAATTAAATCAATATTTGAATAATCAAAATCTTTGTGTTCTTTTATTGTTTGTGCGGTGCAGCCTGTGAGTATCGTTTTTATGTTTGGATTTTGTTTTTTTGCATGATTTAAGAGATAATTTGTCTGCGAATCACTATGAGATGTAACTGTGCAAGAATTTAAAATGTAAATATCTGCTTGTTTTACATCATCCGTCAACACATAGCCTAAATCAAGCATTTTGTTTTGGATTATTTGACCTTCCAGCTGATTTTGTTTGCAACCTAGTGATTTTATAATAAACTTCTTCATAAAGAAATTTTATTATAAAAATTACAATTCTACTATTCCTTGTCTTAAAATTTTGTATTCGTCTTTGTTGCACAATATTACCGTGGATGGGAGATTTGGTCTTATTTTATCGTCTTTTGGTTTTATTATTGTTGCATTTTTGGAAAATTTTTCTTTTGCTTCTTTATAGTTTACGACAGGATTTTCACTCGAAATATTACAAGAAGTCGTTGCCAAAACTCCTCCTTCTATTTGTTTTGTTAATTCAAAAAAATCTTCATTATTTGGAATTCTAATTCCTACTGTATTTTGATTTGAAGTCACAAAAGAAGGACACATTGGGGATTTTTCAAATATCAATGTCAACCCTCCCGGCAAATATTTTTCAATCAAAATCGAAGCATAATCGGGTATGTTTTTTACGTATTTTTTTAAGTGTTCAAAATCATAACTCATCAAAATCAAAGGTTTTTTTGCATCACGTTTTTTGATTTCGTAAATTTTTTCAACAGCAGTTTCATCTGTTGGCAAACACCCAAATCCCCAAACAGTATCTGTTGCAAAAGCCAAAACTTCACCTTGTTTTAATTTCATAAAATCGCCTTTTCATTAAAAAATATTCAAATATATTATAGCGAAATTATTTTTATAGTAAAATGATTATAAAAAATAAGGAAAAATTATGATAAAAGCACAACGTGGAACAAAAGACATATTTGGTGATGAAATTTTGACTTGGCAGTGGATTGAACAAAATGCAAAGAATGTTTTTGAAAATGCCAATTTCACTCAAATCAAAACCCCGATTTTTGAAGCAACAGAACTATTTGCTCGAGGTGTGGGAGATTCTACGGATATTGTTAACAAAGAAATGTATACGTTTTGCGTTGGCGGAGCCAACAAAGATGCTACATCCATCACATTAAGACCTGAAAACACTGCAGGTGTTGTAAGAAGTTTCATCGAACACAATATGACACGACTTTCACCACCGCAAAAGTTTTGGTATTTTGGGCCAATGTTTCGTTATGAACGCCCACAAGCAGGAAGACAGCGTCAATTTCACCAATTGGGCGTAGAAATGTTTGGAATCAAAGACGCTACAGCAGATGCAGAAGTCATTATGATGGCAGTAGAATTTTTAAAATCGGTAGGTCTAAAAGATTTGGAGGTCGAATTAAATTCTCTGGGTTGTAAAAATTGTAAAAACGACTACAAAAATTCGATAAAAGAAGTCTTGAAACCATATTTAGAAAATCTTTGTGACGATTGTAAAATGAGATACGAAAAAAATCCTCTTCGTATTTTGGACTGCAAAAACGAAGATTGCCAAAAGATTTTTGAAAAAGAAGAAGTAAAAAAAGTAATTTTTAATGATTATATTTGTGACGAATGTAAAGACCATTTTAATGAGCTAACTTCTTATCTTGACAATCTGGGTGTAAAATACACAAGAAACAAGCTTCTGGTTAGAGGATTGGATTATTATAATAGAACAGTTTTTGAAATAAAATCTTCACAATTAGGTTCTCAAAGTGCCGTCTGCGGAGGCGGAAGGTATGATGGACTTGTTGAAATGTTGGGAGGACAACCTACACCTGCTGTTGGTTTTGCTATGGGAGTCGAAAGACTTTATTGTTTAGTTCAAAAAATCGAACCTCAAAAATTAGATTATTATATTGTTTCATCAAACACAAAAGAAGCAATGAAGCTTGCACAAAAACTCAGAAATAATGGCAAAAAAACAGACTATTGTATGCAAAACAAAAAATTCACAAAACAACTGGAAAAAGCATCAAAAGTCGCAAAACAAGCCCTTATTTTAGGTGAAGACGAAATAAAACAAAGATTTTTCAGTGTAAAAAATCTCGAAACTTCGACACAAAATAAAGTTTATTCTTTTGAAGAATTAATAAAATAAACTATCTGCAAAAATAATTTATTGCTTTGAATGTCAAATTTTTGGCAAGTTCAGAAAGGAAAATTTTCTTCAAGTTTTTGAAGTTCAAATTTTTCATGCCTTTTGAAAAATCAAGAGTTTTTATAAATATTAAAATCTGCAAAAACGTAGCCAAAATTTTCAAAACTGAATGAATTCTAACGAGTTTTTTGTTCGTTACAAAAGCAACCAGTTTATTTGTTTTTGTCATTATGTTTTTCACTTTAACAAATGAAACCAAAACCGTTTGTGCAAATATTTTTAGCTGTTCGTTTAGATTTTTGATTGTTTTTCTGGCCTTTTCCAACTTTAAAACAGCAAAAACCGTGAGAACAATTTCTACAAATATTACAATTATTAAACTTAAACAATTCAAAATTACCATTAATGTATTATAATATATTTATTAAAAAAATTCTATATAGAAAATAAAAACCAAAAGAACAAAATGAATTTTAACACCATCATCAAAATTTTAGAAAAAATATATTGCTTCACAGAAAAGTTTAATCTCGATGCTAATTTTGATATTGATAATTTTTTGGACAACAATTATCCGGAAATATCTTCTGAATTGGTTAAATACGCCAAAAATAAAAGAATAATTTTTTCCGGAACAAATGGCAAAAAAACATCATTGCATCTTTTGAATCAAATACTAAAAACAAGCAACTTAAATTTTATCAGCAATATCTCAAAAACAGCAAAAACAAGACAGATTCTGGCTTCTATTATTAGAAAATTCGGGCTTTTGTATGAAAATCAAGATTTAGAAAATTTTTTGACCGTTGCAAGCTCAAATGACGAACTAATCAAGAACTTCAATCTTTTGAATTTTGATTTTTTGGTTTTAGAAAATCTGTTCACTTCGCAAACTGATTTTTCAAATTTGTATGAAAAAAAGAAAAAAATCCAAGACGCAATTATTCTAAATTCAAAATTAGATTTGTTCATAAATGCAGATGAACCTATGTTTTTTGAAATTGACAACATAAAAAACGATACAACAATAGGCAAAAAAAGAAACAAATTTTATTTTGGAATAGAAAATTTAGAACTCTTCGACAACAGAAACAACTTAATCCAAGCAACAGACATAATAAAATGTCCAAGATGCGGCTGCAATCTGCAATACAAAAAAAGATACTATTCGCATTTGGGGGATTATTTTTGCGAGTGCGGTTTTCGACGCCCAAAGCTAAATCTGTCCGCAAACGTTAGAGTTTTTAGCGATTATTCTTTTGTTGAAGTTTTTTACAATGACAAAAAAATGGTCTTCAGGCTTCCGCTTGGCGGACTATACAACGTTTACAACGCACTTAGTGCAATCGCTGTTGCACTGGCGTTAAAAATAGATAGAAAAACTATTTCTTTGGCTTTTGAAAATTATGAAAATTTAAAAGCGAGAGATGAAATATTGACTTACAAAGACAAAAAAATTAAAATCAAAACCATAAAAAATTCAACCTCTCTATCAGAGGCAGTATTGGAAGCAAATAACATAACAAACAAAAAGCTTGTTTTCGCTTTCGATTCAAATTATTTAGACGGAATAGATACAAGCTGGATTTGGGATGCTAATTTGAATTGCTTGAACAATTTTGAAAACAGAATTTATGTAACAGGCAGACGTTTTGATGATATGGCACTAAGATTAAAATACGCAGGAGTCAATCCCAGCTTGATTTCGATGGACAATCAAATAAAAAATTCCATAAACTCTTGTTATTGGGCTTTAGAAAAAAACGAAGAAATGCTGATTTTGACTGTACCATCGTTAATTGATGAAGTATATAAATTCTTAAAATAAATGTTTACAAATTTTTAAAAAAGTTATAGAATGAGAAATATCGACTATTTGTGCAATGAATTTAAGCAAATAAAATTTTATGCACCAGTGGCAGATTGGCATTACAAACAAGGAGAAAAAAATGTACGAAGATCAAAATCTTGTATGCGAAGATTGCGGAAAAGAGTTTGTTTTCACAGCAGGCGAACAAGAATTCTATGCACAAAAAGGTTTGGTAAACATTCCAAAAAGATGTCCTGAATGTCGCAAATTAAGACGCAAAAAATCTAGAAGAAAAATGTACGATGCAGTTTGCTCAGCATGTGGAGCTCAAACAAAAGTTCCTTTTAAACCTGTAGAAGGTAAAGAAATTTTTTGTAGAGACTGTTACAAAAAGAGACAAGAAGAACAAGCATAAATTAAAAAACCGCTTTTTAAAAAGCGGTTTTTTAGTAATTATTTTGATAAGTTTTTTGATAATATGATGGAGAATATCTCTGATAAGCACTCATTTGTTGGCTTGTTGTTCTTTGAATATTTGGATAAGGGTTTGTTGAAGTCGGATATTTGATATTTTTTGTTGGAGAAACGGTATTTTGATATCTTCTTCTTTGTGCCATTGTTTGTTGAGCTTTTATTTGTTGTTGAAGTCCGACATAGCGTGAATATCTGTATTGACCGAATTCAGAAGCAGAAACGGTCGTAAAAAAAGAAAAAAATGTGACAAAAAGTAAAAATAACCTACAAATCATAATTTTGAATAAAACCAAAACGTCTGGAATTGTCCGGCATACCGCCGGTGCGATAGCCACCTCTTAGCCGTCTATTTAGAGATTTTGCTTCTTGTTCATATTTGTGAACATCAATACCTTGTTTTTTTAATTCGTTTACTTGCGGTGAAAATTTTAACAAGCATTTTTTACAGGTAAAGCCTGTTTTTTCATCATCCGCTAAATCAATACCACAAAATCTGCATTTTATTGATATTTTAGGCAAAATCGTGTATAATTTGCCTCTTTCAATTAAATCTTTTAACTCGTCAGACTCGATTCCGACCATTTTCGGCAATTCTTCAAGCGAAACTTTGTCTTTTCCGCTCAGTGTAATAACATCTTTTATATTTTCTATAATATCGAGTTCTTTTTTATAACATTCTTCGCAGACTTCTCTGCCTGAAGTCTTGAAAAACAGCGTTCCGCATTTTTTACAGTTTACTAGTCCATCTTTTGCCATAATTAAATTTTAGCAATTTTTGTGAAAAAATCAACAAAATTTTATGATACAATTTTTTTATGGAAAACAAAGATTATATTTCTATCGGAAAAATTACAAACTTTTTTGGTATAAAAGGTGAAGCAAAAGTCGGCTTTAGCAATGAAAAACAAATCGCATCAGCAAAAAAAGTGCTTTTATTGGATGATGTGTCAAAAAGAGAACTCACAATTCAAAAAGTTCGCTTCCACAAGAATTTTGCAATAATAAAATTCTCTGAAATTGATGATATAAACGAGCTTTTGCCTTATAAAGGTCAAAGGATTTTTATCTCATCGAAAGAAGCAAAACAAAAACTGGAAAAAGACGAATTTTTGATTCGTGATTTAATAGGTTGTAGCGTATTTAATGAACAAAATGAAAAAATCGGCGAAGTAGTTGACATTTCGACAAATTCTTCTACTGATTTGTTAAACATAAAAAATGCAATTGGAAAAATCGACCTTGTACCGTTCGTTAATGAATTTTTCCCTATTGTTGATATAAAAAACAAAAAAATAATCATAAAACCAATCGAAGGGCTTTTGTCATGAGATATGACATAATGACGCTGTTTCCTGAATTTGTAGAAAGTTACTTTGCTTCTTCTATTGCAAAAAGAGCAATCGAAAACAATGTCATAGAAGTAAACGTTCACAATCCAAGAAACTATGCAAAAAACAAACACAAAAAAGTAGACGACACTCCTTATGGCGGAGGAGAGGGTATGGTTTTGATGTGTCAGCCAATTTTTGATTGTTATCGCAATATTGAAAAAAAAGAAAACTATGAATTTATTATGCTTTCACCCCAAGGTGAAAAATTCAATCAAAAAATCGCAAACGAACTATCAGCAAAAGACCAGATTATTCTTCTTTGCGGACATTATGAGGGTTTTGATGAAAGAATAAGACTGGGTTTAAATCCCAGAGAAATATCAATAGGCGATTTTGTCTTGACAGGAGGAGAATTGCCTGCATTGGTTCTGGTTGATTCAATTTCAAGAAATATTGAAAATTTTTTAGGCAAAATAGGTTCGTATCACAACGACAGTTTTTCTGACGGACTGGATGGATTGTTGGAATATCCTCACTATACAAAACCAAGGGTTTTTGAAGAAATGGAAGTGCCGGAAGTACTGTTAAACGGAAATCACAAAGAAATAGAAAAATTCAGAAAAAATGAAAGCATAAAAAGAACGAAACAAAGACGGCCTGATTTGTTGAATTAAATTTAGGTTATATTTTTTTTCAATTCTTTTAAGCTAATCAAATTTTTATACAAATACTCCAACTCCGCCAGAGTCAATTCATTAATCAAATCAAATATTTTTTTTTGTTAGTTTGTCTCTTGTATTAATATGTTCAAAATCAAACAGCTCTTTTTCAGCTACATTTAATGCTTTTGCAATTTTCGTTAATGTCACGGCACTTACGAATTTTTTGCCCCTTTCTATATTGGACAAATTTGGTATATCTATTCCTACCATTTCTGACAAAACTTCTTAAGTTAGATTTTTTGAACGTCTTATTTCTTTGATTCTTGCACCAAATTTTTCTTGCAACAAACTCATAAATGCTCCTTTTTACAAAATAATATTCTTAAAAAAGAAGTATTTTAATTATACTTTTATAATAAATTATGTTGATATTTTTAGTCTAAAATGCTAATATTAATAATATTTTTTTATATCTACTACTAATTTTTCATATATTTTTTAGTATAAAGTAGCAAATATGAAATTTTTTAAAAACGCATTTTACCTTAGCTGAAGTTATGATAACATTGACTGTGATTGGAATAATCACAGCAGTCATCATCCCTGTTGCAATACATTCAAAACCCGATGAAAATGTAATGAAATTTAAAAAAGCGAATAATACATTATACCAAGCAATTTCAGAATTGGTCAATTCTGATAAATACTATCTGGATGGAGATTTGGGGAAATATCCCGATGGAAGCTGGCTTGATGAAACAACTGCAAAAAACCAAGCTTACTTATGCAATACTTTAAAAGACGTTTTATCAACAAAAAACGACACTTGCGAAACGGGATTCAATATAGTATGCGGCAAAAACACAGCTGCAGTACCCGAAGATGTCGGAATATACCAAACAACCAACAATTCTTTAGCTGCTACAAATTTTTCCCAAACTTTGGATGATTATTGTAAAGAAGCTAACACAAAATGTGCAACTAATTTAAAAACAATCACAACGGCAGATAATATTGTATATTATGATGCTGCTCACAGATACCCTTTTGGTTATTCTTGGTCGCAATCGATAAATACAGATGGCACATATAGAGATACAGGAATAAGAAGGTTTTATCACACTTGGGATAGACAAGGGACACAAGACCTTGTCAATTACGACAATGGTAAAGGATTTTACTATTTTTACAAAGTAATATGCGTTGATATAGATGGAATAGGAAAAGGTGAAGAACCTTTTGGTTATGGAGTAAGAGTAGATTGCAAAATAATGCCCGGAAAACGTGCAGGCGAATGGCTTGAAAAATCTATTCAAGGCGAAGGTTAAATTACTCTTTTATGACTTCTATTTTGTCATAACTGAACAAATACGCTAAATGCTCTTTTTTTATTATTTCCCCAGGCAAAAGTATAGAAATCCCCGGAGGGCAAAGAGCGACAACTTCTGATGAAATTCTGCCTATTGCATCGTACTTATCTACATATTCTTTTGGTGAAAAATACGCTTCTCTCAAATTCATAACAATTTCAGGATCTAATAAAGGCATAATTTTTATTTTATTTTGTTCTTTTTTGTATTTTTTGTCTGAAATTTGTTTTAAACATTTTATCAAATATTCAAATTCTTCTCTTTTTCCACCAATATTTGACAACAACAAAATACCGGCGTCAGAAGCTGATTCTACTTCTATTTTGTATTCTTTTTCCAATATTTCTTCTAACTGAAGACCCGACAAACCTTTCATTTTGATAAATATTTTTGTAATATCATGGTTCACATTTTCTAAAACAGAAAGGTTTTCTATGTTTTTCGCTTCTTGTCTAAAGTATTTTGCATTGTCTATTGCGTTTTGAAGCATTTTTTTGCCACTCGAAGAAGACAAATTCGCTCTTGCGGCATCCAAACTAGCAAGCAACAACAAACTCGGAGAAGTCGTATGCAACAATTTGAGTGCGTGGTTGATTTTTTCTTCTTCAAATATCGAATTTTTTGAAAGATGCAACATAGACGCCTGAGTCATTGCTCCACCTGTCTTGTGCAAAGAATGAACGACCGCATCCGCTCCTAATTTTAAAGCTGTTGTTGGAAGGCTATTGTTAAAATTCCACAAACATCCATGGGCTTCATCCACAATAAGAGCCGCTTTGTATTTTTTGCAAACATTAGAAATAGCCTCTATATCTGATGCAACACCTTCATAAGTTGGGTTTGTAATCCAGACAAGTTTAATATTTCTATTTTTTTTCAATTTTTCTTCAATATCATCTGCTTCAATATTGCCAAAAATCGACCAGTCGTCGAATTTTCTAGGTATTACCCAATTTACTTTTGCACCCGAAATAATAAGTCCCGTTAAAACCGAACGGTGACAGTTTCTTCCGATTAAAACTTCTTCAAAAGGATTTGTCAAAGCAAAAGCAAGAGCGAGATTTGCAATTGTAGAACCACCTGTTACAAAATAGGTTCTTTTAGAACCATAAGCAATGCTTGCAAGTCCTTGAGCCTCTTTTATCGCACCTGTTGCAGGATGAAGCGTACCTAAATTGTCAAACTCATCTGTTGTGTCGATATTTAAGACATCTGATCCAACAAGCTCTTGAAATTTTGGCAAAATGCCAACACCTCTATTATGCCCCGGAATATGAAAACCTGTCATAGGATTATTCTTGTATGACAACATAGCATCCACAAGCGGAGTGTTTTCGCTTTGGATGAAATTTTTTATAATATTGTCTTTTATTGATGAGAAAGAGATTTTTTCTGTTGTCATATTAGATATTATTACACGTAAAAATTTGGACTCAAGTCCAAATTTTGGGTCAAAAACGAGATATTTTAGCAAACTGCTGTTAAAATATAAAAGTATTATATTAAAACCAAAAAAGGGGTGGTGGCAAAGGCTATTAACTAAAAAAATATGGGTAAAAATAATTACCCATATTTTTATGCATTAATTGTTTGTGCCATTTCTTCAGCTTTTTTTTGAGCTTCCAGACGTCTTCTTTCATTCATTTTTCTTTTGTAGATTACGCTAGAGAGAAGATTGTAGGCGTTTTCGCTATTTATACAATTTATTTGAACAGTATCGTCTGTTAATTCTATATTGATTTCTTTGTTTGTCATAAAATCAGACTTATAGCCAGTTATTTGTATTATCCTGTTTTTCAAAATAGATAATGGCAAGGCTACAAATTCTTCGATAGAATCTAAAATTTTATTTTTGCTTTTCATTGAAATTATTATAGCAAATATAGAATTTTTTTTGTATAATTTATGGAACATGTTAAAAAATATAAAGGAAATCATAAAATGGAAACAAAAAATCTCTACCACGAAATCACACCAGAAGGCTTTGGTATAGCAATAGAAAAAGACAAAGATTTGGCTTCTAAAAAATCTCCGTTTCAACAAATCGACTTTTTTCATTCTCGTGCATTTGGAAACGTGATGACCCTCGATGGCTTGATGATGACAACAGAAAGAGATGAATTTTTCTACCATGAAATGATTGTTCATATTCCTATGCTTACACACCCAAACCCTGAAACTGTACTGGTTATTGGCGGTGGAGATGGCGGAACAGTAAGAGAAATTTTAAAACATCCGACAGTAAAACATATTGATATGGTCGAAATTGATGGAGATGTTATTGAATTGTGCAAAAAATATCAACCAACAATTTCTTGCGAATTGGACAACCCAAAAGTCACCGTCCATGTTCAAGACGCTATTGAATTTATTAAAGACAAAGTTGATATGTACGACATTGTTCTTTCTGATTCAACTGACCCTATAGGCCCGGGGGTCGGATTATTTAATGACAAATTCTACAATGATGTAAAAAAGAGTCTAAAAAAAGGTGGAATCGTTGTTCCTCAAACAGAAAGCCCGTTTGCACAGAGCGAAAATATGAAAAATACTTACACAATGCTAAGACGTGTATTTAAAAACGTTGCTCCATATTGCGGACCTATGCCGACTTATCCTGGGGGATATTGGTCTTGGGGTTTTTGTAGCGATGATGTTGATGTTCCAACAAAAGATTTTATGCCGGAAATTAAACGTGCTGAAATAATTGAAAAAACAGCAAAAATATACAATAGAGAACTCCACGGAGCAGTTTTTGCCGTTCCAAATTTTGTTAGAGAGTTGGCAAAAGGTGAATAATATCGTTTTAAAGGGGGAAATCACAATTCCCCCTGACAAATCAATGTCCCATAGAAGTATTATTTTTGGTTCGCTTACGAAAAGTAAAATAAAAATCAAAAATTTATCTGTTTGCGAAGATGTTTTATCTACTTTAAATATCTTTAAACAATTGGGGTTAAAGTATGAATTTGTTTCAGAAAGAGAATTGATTTTGGATAGCGTTGATTTGTTCAAAACGAATAAAAAAGAATTTACTTTTGACTGCGGAAATTCAGGCACAACAACCAGACTGGTTTGCGGATTGTTGTCGTGGCAAAATTTTAAATCAATCTTGATTGGTGATAATAGCCTATCGAAACGCCCCATGAAAAGAATAATAGAGCCTCTAAAATTAATGGGGGCGGATATCTTGTCGAATGATTTTAAATTGCCGCTTGAAATAAATGGAAAAAAACTAAATGCTACTAAGTATTTTTCACCGATTCCATCAGCACAAATAAAAAGTTGTTTATTGCTTGCAGGACTAGGGGTTGACGACACTACAACGATATATGAAAATACTTTGTCAAGGAATCACTCGGAATTAATGCTTGATTATTTGGGAGCAAAAATTTCTTATGGAAGCGACAAAAAGGGATTTTACACCCAAATTCAAAAATCAAATCTTATTCCAAAAGATATTGAAGTAGTGGGAGATATATCTTCTGCCGCATTTTTTATGGTTGCAGCAGCAATTATTCCCAATTCTTCGATTATAATTAAAAATGTCGGAATAAATCCCACCAGAACAGGGGTTTTGGATGTATTTAAACAATCGGAAATTGATTTTGAATTGTTAAATGAAAAAACTGTCTGCAAAGAAAAAACAGCCGACATAAAAGTAAATTACACCGAAAATATAAAGCCTTTTGAAATTAAGGGTGAATTGGTTCCAAGATTGATAGATGAAATTCCAATTTTAGCACTCCTTGCAACACAAGCAAATGGAAAAAGCACAGTTAAAGATGCAAAAGATTTAAGAAATAAAGAATCAGACAGAATAAAAACTATAGCTGAAGCATTTAAAAAGATGAATGTAGCAATAGAAGAATTTGAAGATGGCTTTTCTATAGAAGGTAAAAACAATTTTGATAAAGAAGCAACATTTGAAACATATTTGGACCATCGACTTGCGATGACTTATTTTGTTTTATCTTTGTTAAACAAAAAAGAAACAAATATCAACGGCCTAAATTGTATAAATACTTCTTTTCCAGAGTTTATGAACCTGATGAATAGATTAATATCAAAATAAACTACTTTTCAACTTGGTTTGATTTCTGCAACCATTCGTCGGCCCTTGCACCTGTGACTATTTTGCCTTGTGCAGTAATTCCATAAGCAAAAGGGGCTTCACCCTTTTTTATTCCATCTACATCCATACATATTATTTTATACGTACAAGTAAATCCATTTGTATCAACCACTTCGCCAAAGTGTCGCATTATTTTTGCTGCATCTTTTTTATCGTATATTGGAGTTGCTTTCTGAATTCCAGCTCCATTTGCATAATGCAAAAAATAAATTCCAAAAGTCTGCTTTGGACTGCTTTGGTAATAAACAATTCCATCAGGCAATACTATTTCTTCGCCAACTTCCAGAACTTTGCTATCAGTACAAACTTTATCTAAACTAGCTTTTTGTTGAGCTAAAGTTTTTGTAACCCAAGAACAACCAATATCTGCCCTTGAACCATCAATACTATCATCTTGCCAAGCAAAACCATATCCTATCTCATTAAAATAATAGCCTTTGTTTGAACAGTTGACTTTTTTTGCTGAAACAATATCAGCAAAAGTATTGCAAAAATACATTATTTCTGTATCATTTTTTCCGGACATAACAGTACCATCTGCCCTTACGCCCAAATCTCCATCTTTGTAGTAATCATCTGACTTAATAAGAGTAGAAATTACTTGATAAAGAGTGTTGTGGCCTTTTTTGAATTTTAGTACATTATCATCAGGCCTTGTACTCATTGCAACAGGTACAATTACTGCCGTAATTACACCAATTACGGTCAATGTTATCATAACTTCAGCAAGAGTAAAGGCTTTTTTCATAACATTCTCCAACAGAAATATTCGCTTATAATAAACATTTTATATGAGTCGATGTTATTTTTTATCAATTAAATAATTTAATTTAGGTAATCAACTTTTATTTAAATACCCAAAATTTAAAAATTAAAAACGATACAACAGCAACAGGCGGAACTAAAATCGCCTGAGCAATATAGTCATTTACATAATTTAGCAATATTTTTAATAAAATGCTGTTTAATAAAAAAGTAAAAATATAACTTAAAACAAATTTGAAAAGAAGTTTGTTGTCATGGTTTTTAAAGACGATAGAACCGGTTGTTTTAAAATTCCACAAAACACCTATTATATATTGTAA
>CAKUUG010000042.1 GCA_934692665.1 uncultured Candidatus Melainabacteria bacterium
CTTTAATCTTGTGACTACAAATTATAAAAAACAAATTATGACAGTTTTTTGCCTATTAATGAATTTTTGTAAAGAAAATTTATTTTATTATTTATTTTGTTTCTTTATTGTCTTTTAAAAGGTTTCCATCGCTATCGAAATTCATTATTCTATCAGGTATGCATTCATCTTCGTCAGATTTAAATTTCAGCCAAGTTGATAGTTTTTTATCTTTAAAGCCAAATGCTTCTTCTGTTGTCCACAATTCGCCATCAAGAGATTTGTAGCCTTTATTAAATTCGAATAATTCTCCGTTTTTGAAAAACAAACATTCTTGTGCTTGGTATGTATTGTCTGCACATTTTTCAAGAGCTTTTTGGTAACTTCTGATTTCATCATCTTTGAAATAGTAACGCCCTTGTGCTCTGTATGAAAAATTAGGATATTTTTCATAACCTTGATTAAATTCATACAATTTCCCATCGTCGAAATTGAAAGATTCTTTTATCATATATGTATTGTTTTTTTGGATTTGAAAACCTTTATCCAATCCAATCAATTTTCCATCTTCAAAATTGAAAGATTCTTCTGCTCTATATGAAGTTTCATCAAGACTTCTAAAGTCTTTGATAAATTTGCACAATTCTCTATCTTCAAAAGCATATATTTCTTCTGCTTCCCACAATTTGCCATTAGGAGATTTGTAGCCTTTGTCAAATTCAAACAACTTTTCTTCTCTAAAATGGAAGCATTCTTGCATTTTTTGTGAATCGTCATCAAAGTTTTCAATACCTTTGAACACGTCTGATAATTTTCCATTTTCAAAGTGAAAATGTTCTTGTACTTTTTTGATATTGTTTTTGGAAAATTCAACTCCGGTAGAAAAACTGTTTAATTTACCATTTTTAGCTTCTATTCTTGTTTTTTCAATAAAATCATCAATTGTTAAAAATTCACCGTTTTGAGAAGCTCTTTTTATCAAAGTTTTTCCATCTTCAGCGAATTTTTCAGCAACTTTTGTTCCATCTTCTGATGGTTCAACGTTTTTTAGGCTATTCAGCGCTTCTTCGATTGTTTTTTGAGTCGAAGTTTGAATAGTATTTGCTTTTTCTTGAAGTTCTTGTGCTGATTTTTGGATATTTTGTGCTGCATCTTGGATATTTTTTGCTGAATCTTGGATACCTTGAGCTGTTTTTTGGATATTTTGAGCTGATTCTTGGATGTTTTTTGCATTAGATTGAATTTTATTTGCTGTCGTTTTAATTACATCAACAAAATCATCTTCTTTTGGAATATTTTTGGTTTTGCCTTTTTGAGTCAATGCAACAACACCACTCACGATAGCAGCCGCTCCGATTGCTGTTGCAAAAGCAATAAGAAGTTTTTTTGCTTTTGATTTTTTTGGTTTATTTGAAAATTCAACACTATCTTGCTTTTTTATTGGCAAAGTTTCGTGCGATTTTTTACTTCTTTTTTGGTTATATTTGGCTGTATTTATTTGAAATGAAGGTGTTATCGTTTTTGTCATAATTGTCTCTTTTAAATTTGTATAACCATACAAAATATCTCAAAGAATTTTTTTGCTTGTGCAGACATATTGGCACAAATTTCCAGCAACTATATAAAACAACTAAAAGAAATTTTTTCATATAAATTATACATAAAAAAACAACTCCTAAAATAGGAGTTGTTTTAAAGTTCTGCTATTAAATACGATTAGCAGCCACAGTTGATTTTGTTGTGGAAAGTTCTTGAAATAACATCATCTTGTTGTTCTTTTGTTAATTTGATAAAGTTAACAGCATAACCTGAAACTCTAACTGTTAGTTGTGGATATTTTTCAGGATGAGCTTGTGCGTCTAATAATGTTTCTTTATTAAACACATTAACATTAAGATGGTGTCCGCCTTTTTCTACATAACCGTCTAATAGATTTATTAAATTTTCTTCTTGTTGAGTTGTATTCATTTTTTATCCTTTCAAAGATTAATTATTGACAATTTTCTTCGCAACAACCGGCATCCAATTCGATTGCCAAGTCGCCCATAAATACTTCATCTTTTCCAAGAGCATTTGGAATAATAGAGAAAGTATTAGAAATACCGTCTTGTGCATCATTAAATGGAAGTTTTGCAACAGAAGCCAATGAAGCAACAGCACCATTACTATCTCTTCCATGCATTGGGTTAGCACCAGGAGCTAGTGGGATACCTGCTTTTCTTCCGTCCGGAGTGTTTCCTGTCTTTTTACCATAAACAACATTTGATGTGATAGTTAAAATTGACATTGTAGGAATAGAATTTCTGTATGTGTGGTGTTTTCTAATCATTCCCATGAATTTTTTAACCAAATCAACAGCAATAGAGTCTACTCTGTCATCGTTGTTTCCGTATTTTGGGAAATCGCCTTCAACTTCGTAATCTACAACAAGACCGTTTTCGTCTCTTATTGTTTTAACTTTTGCATATTTAATTGCAGACAAACTATCTGCTACAACAGACAAACCTGCAATACCTGTTGCAAAGTATCTTTTTACATCTCTATCATGAAGTGCCATTTGAGAACGTTCATAGCAGTATTTGTCGTGCATATAGTGAATGCAATTTAATGTATTTACATACAAACCTGCAAGCCATTCCATCATATCTTCATATTTTTCCATAACTTCGTCATAATTTAGATATTCAGAAGTAACAGGACGATATTTTGGTCCGATTTGTTCTTTTAATCTTTCATCTATACCGCCATTAATTGCATATAACAAACATTTTGCAAGGTTAGCTCTAGCACCGAAGAACTGCATTTCTTTTCCGACAACCATAGAAGAAACACAACATGCGATTGCATAATCATCACCGTGAGTTACTCTCATAAGGTCATCATTTTCATATTGAATAGATGAAGTTTTGATAGAAATGTGTGCTGCATATTGTTTGAAACCATGTGGCAATCTGGTTGACCACAAAACTGTCATATTAGGTTCAGGAGCAGTTCCAAGGTTTTCTAAAGTATGCAAATATCTGAATGAGTTTTTAGTAACCAACGGACGACCGTCGATACCTACGCCGCCGATTGATTCTGTAACCCAAGTAGGATCGCCTGAGAATAGTGAATTGTATTCAGGTGTTCTTGCAAATTTTACTAATCTCAATTTCATAATGAAATGGTCAATCATTTCTTGAGCTTGTTCTTCAGTAATAGTGCCGTTTTTCAAATCTCTTTCGATATAAATATCCAAGAAAGTTGAAGTTCTGCCGATAGACATTGCAGCACCATTTTGTTCTTTTACAGCTGACAAATAACCAAAATACAACCATTGGATAGCTTCTTTTGCATTTGCAGCAGGTTTTCTGATATCAAAACCATAAGAATCACCTAGTTGTGCCATTTCTTGCAAAGCTCTGATTTGTTCAGCTAATTCTTCTTTTAATTGGATTTTTTCAGCTGTCATTTCGCCATCGATTGAAGCGTGTTGTTCTTTTTTATCTTCGATTAATCTATCGATACCATACAAAGCAACTCTTCTATAGTCACCAATGATACGGCCACGACCGTAAGCATCAGGAAGACCTGTCAAAATAGCAGCATGACGAGCTTTTCTCATTTCAGGTGTGTAAACATCGAAAACACCTTGGTTGTGAGTTTTTCTGTATTTTGTAAAAATTTCTGAAACTTCTGCATCTACTTCATAGCCATAAGATTTGCAAGAAGTTTCTGCCATTCTGATACCACCAAAAGGTTGCAATGAACGTTTTAGAGGTTTGTCTGTTTGTAGACCGACGATTGTTTCAAGGTCTTTGTCTATATAACCTGCAGCGTGAGATGTGATTGTTGAAACAATTTTTGTATCCATATCAACAACGCCGCCGTTTTCTCTTTCTTGTTTAAACAAGTCGCAGCATTCTTGCCACAATTTAGTTGTAGCAGCTGTTGGACCAGCCAAAAAGCTGGAATCACCTTCATATAGCGTGTAGTTTCTTTGAATAAAGTCACGAACGTTAATTTCTTGTTGCCATTTTCCGCCAACAAATTCGCTCGTTCTTTCCAGTACTGCTTGCATTAATTATTTCTCCTTTTTTTTAAGTATTAGTGTCTTACATTAATTCTAACATTAAAAAAGTGAAAATCTAATTTTTATTTATAAATCTTTAATTTCAAACCATGATATGATGTGTTTATGCAAATTCGAAACTTAAACAGAGAAGAAAAAACTTTCGCAAAAAACCTAACGCAACTCGTCTGGGGTGATTTGTATTCATCAAAAAGTGAACAATTGCAAAAGTTCATTTATGACTATACTTTTGAATATTATGATACAAATCCTGAATTTTCATTCGGCATTTTTGAAGACGAGTTAAAAGGCTTTATTTTGGCTTGTTTAAAAAATGACTGTAAAAAAATACATTTCGATTTGGACAATTTAAACAAAAAAGACAAATTTTCATTTCAAGAACTCGTCGATTATGTTGAATTTATGAGTTTAGAAACTGAAAAATTAATGAATGAAGATGATATTTTTTTAGGAATTTTTGTGAGTACAAAAAAAGGCTTTGGCAGGATTTTGCTACAAAATTTGATTCAAAAAGCAAAACAAAAAAACATAAAAAACATCTATCTTTGGACTGACAGCGTCTGCGATTTTGAATATTATGATAAAAATAATTTTATATTAGAAAAAAAATTGAATTATTTTTTAGATAATAAAAAAATAGAAACAATGATATACAAAAAACCTATTTGAATTTTGTTGTTTAATTAGTTTGAAAATTACAATACATTATTGTCTTTCATTGTTTTTTCAACAGCTCTGTCTATATCGCTCAAATCAGGCATAATATAATCAAAATCAAATACCGTAAATTCTCCGACTTTTTGTTTTCCTGTTAATTTTAGTTGTGCCATTGAAGGAAGGTTCACTTCATCAAGCACAGCTTGTGCAGCAAATTGTGCTCCAACCGGAGTTTTTATTCTCATAAGTGCATTTCCGCTATAACTCAATGCATAATCAGGAAAATAAGAAGTACAAGTTGTATTCCAGTCTGGCGTAATAACATCTCCAATTTTAGCATTTTCTAATAAAGCACTATACATATTGTATTTTTCGTATGTTGAGTTTCTTTGTAATGTTATTCCTCTATACAAATAGTGTTCTTTTTTATTCACCGGAGCTTGTGCCACTGCTTCATATTGTCTTTTTAAAGCTTTTCTAATAAAATCTTTTTTTCGAAAATCGCAATATTCATCAAATGTAGGCTTGTGACCAAATTTTTTAGTAATCAATGTTATACCTTCTTCATAGTCTTCCTTCCATTCTTCAGTAAGAGATTCACCAATATCATCTTCAAATTGAAACCATCTCATTTTACCATTTTCAGGCATATCAGATGATAAATATCCACTTACCCTACATTCTAATGGTTCTTTTTTGTCGAGTTCATCTAATGTTATGCTGAATGTTTCGTATTTGCCATCGTCACGCTTGTATTTTGCTTGGATTTTTTGTACAGAATCACCTGTTGCAATATTTATTTCACCTCCGGGGAATGGATTATCATAATCACCCAAAGGATATTTTGGTTCTTGCTCTATTGGAGCTTCTTTTTGTACTTCTTTTTGTATTTCTTGTTGTGTTTCCGGTTGTTTTGGCTGCGTTTTATTTTCTGCTATTGTTTCCGCTTCTTTTTGTTGAGCTTTATTTTCTATTATTGTTTCAGCTTGTTTTGGTTGTTCTTTTGGCAACAACGGTTCAGCAGTATCAGATTTAGCTATTGCTTCATCTATAGATTCAACTTCAATTTTTTGCTCAACTTTTGGCTCAATTTTTATAGGTGCAGCTTGTTCATCAGGGATTTTAGTTTCGCTTTCTATCGGTTTTTTGGATTTTTGAACAGGTTGTTGCGTATCTGATGTCTTAATGGGGTTATCAGGATTGGCAATTGGTTTTTCAGGTTTTTGAACAGGTTGTTGCGTATCTAGCGTCTTAACCGAGTCACCAGAGTCAACAATTGGTTTTTTAGGAGTAGGAGTAGAAGATTCAGGTTTTTGCGGTACTTTAGTTTGTTCAATATTGTTGTTATTTGCAAACTTTTTTGTAATCTTTGATAAAAAACCATCAACTATTTCTTTTGCTTTTGAGCCGAGTTTACCTCTATGTGCCAAAACACCCATACCAAAAGTCAAAGCAACGGTTCCCAATATTCCACCTGCAACTACTTCTTTTTTGTGCTTTGCAACAAATGTATCTTGTTTCAAACCGTTATCTTTAGCAACTTGTTTATTTTCAGTATTTTGTCGAATTTTGTTATCTTCAATATATTTTTGACTGGCTTGGCTTAATTTTATATCAGACATAGCATTCCTTTCCGCTATAAATATGATAAAAAATTTCGCCAAGAAAAAATGCTATTTTTTTAAAGTTATGTTAACAAAGATTTTTCAACAAAAAACCTCTAAACTTCTCCAATATTAAACCAGATTTTTTATCGACCAAAGCAACACTTAAAAATAAATGTCGACAGGGGGACTTGAACCCCCACGAGTCGCCTCACATGCACCTCAAGCATGCTTGTCTACCAATTCCAACATGTCGACAGAAGTGTTATTTAATTTTCGAACTTTATTTTAACACAAAAACTACAAAAATTAATCTTCGTGTTTTAATTTTCTATTCATTAATTTGTCTAGAATTTCTTTTGGAGTAATATCTGTATAAACTGCCTCGTAGATTGCGTTTGATACAGGTACTTCTATGTTTAATTTTTTTGCAAGTTCGCACAGTGCTTTAGAAGTCTTGACCCCTTCTGCAACTGAACCAAGTTCGTTCAATATATCATTGATTTTTTTGCCTTTTGCAATCATCGAACCTACGGTATAGTTTCTGGAATATGGACTGGAAGCTGTCGCAATCAAATCCCCCATGCCGGACAATCCATATAACGTTGCAGGTTTTGCTCCAAGAGCAATACCCACTCTAACCATTTCTGCCATACCACGAGTCAAAAGAGAACCTCTCAAATTGTCTCCCAGATTCATTGCACTAGCAAAACCGGAAGCTATCGCAATTACGTTTTTGAGGCTTCCGCCCAATTCTACCCCAATCAAATCTGTATTTGTATAAAGTCTGAACAATGATGGAACGTTTAATAGTTCTTGGGCTTTTTTTGCAACATTTTCATCAACAGAAGCAATAGTTGCAAGGGTTGGATGGCCTTCTATAATTTCTCTTGCAAGTGTTGGTCCGGACAAAGTCGCAAATTTAATATCAGGCAAAACTTCCAAAATAACTTCGCTCATGCGTTTTAGGGTTGGAATTTCGATACCTTTTGCCAAATTTACTAAAATCTGATTTTCTTTTAGACCACCAAGGGCTTTTATCTGTTCACAAACAGGACGAATTCCGCCTGTAGAAACTACAAGAAGAATAATTTCTGCATTGTCTAGTGCTTCTTTTAGATTTGATGTTATGTTTACTTTTTTATCCAATTGGATTTTTAAAGGTTTTTCGAGCCTTTTTTCATTAATTAAACATTCGGGCAAATCCTCTTTTCTGCCCCAAACAAAAATATCGTCAAAATTGTTGTTTAATAATTTTGCAATGGTTAAACCCCAACATCCTGCACCCAATACGGTCAATTTCATTTAATTTTCCTCTTGATTGTCTTTTAATTTGTCTTTTTCTTTTTCGTCTTGGCTTATGAATGGAGTATTTTTTTGCATTTTTACTCTTTGAATTTTTACCCCATCAAGCTCAAGTATAGTATAGACTATGTTTTTATCTTCTACAGTATCATTAAGCTCAGGTTCTCTACCCAAAAGCCCAAAAACATAGCCGCCGATTGTTTGAAAATCTTCGTTTGGAATATCTTGGTCATATTTTTCATTGAAGTCTTCGATATTCATTTTAGCCGAAACATTCAATGTATAATCATCAATTTTCACAATTTCCGGAGTTTCAACTTCATCAAATTCATCATAAATTTCGCCTACGATTTCTTCTATAATGTCTTCTATCGTAACAATGCCCGAAATTCCTCCGTGTTCATCCATTACGATTGCGATTTGATTTTTTGAAGAAGTAAAATCAGACAACAAATCTGAAATAAATTTGTTCTCAGGAACAATCAAGACATCTCTCAAAAGAGATTTTATTTCTATATTTGTGTTTCCGTTTTTAATCTCTCTTAAAACATCTTTTGCATTGATTATACCAATGATATTATCGACATTTTCTTCAAAAATAGGGATTCTCGTATGTCCTGATTCTATTATTGTATCAGCCAATTCATAGATTGATTTTGTAGCTTCTGAAAAAATTATTTCGGTTCTGGGTATCATAATTTCTTTTACAACAGCATTTGCAAAAGAAAAGAAGTTAGATAGCATTGTTGCTTCATGGTTGTCAATTGCACCTATTTTTTCGCCTTCTTTGATTAATTTGTCCAGTTTTTCTTCCCAATTGTCTTCTTCATCATGAGCAACAAGCTCAATTGCTACATGGTTAACATTTTTTACGTATTTTTTTATTTTTCTTTCGAGCATTTGAGCGATATCGTCAGCATCTTTCATTTGTGTTTCAGGGTCGACTTCTATCGTCATATTTATAACTAATCCAGATGTTCCCAAATCCATTGTTTTTAGTTCGGTAACTTGGGTTATTCCATGGATTGTGCTTGCAACATTTCTGATTATTTCTTCTACACGAGGCTGAGCCGATTGTACAGTGAGGCTGCTTACGTTATTTTTTAGCAAATAAATAGCCAAAGCAAACAATATCACCCCAATTAATATAGAAGCAATTGCATCAGGAATATAGGCAAACTGCTGCGGGAGAAATTTTGCCGTCGTAATAGAAAACAATGCTACAAAAACACCGAAAAATGCGGAAGAATCTTCCCACCAAACAAATTTTGTTGTAGGAGATTGAATTTTTCTTATGTTTTTAAATGAAATTATATATTTTTTTATGATGTTTCTTTCGATTATTTGCAATTCTTCTATAACGGCATTCGTTGCAGAATTCACTGCCCAAGCCTCGAAACACATAGAAATAACAAGAGCCAAAGCAACATAGTTGTAATTTTTCAATAAATCCATTATTTCTTTGTGATTGATTAATTTGTCAAAACCATTGTAAATCGCAACAAAAGTACCTGCCAACATCAACAAAGAAGCAAACATAGCCCATACATTAGCTTCCAATCCATAACCAAAAGGGTGTTCGCTGTCTGCAGGTCTTGAACCTCTTTTTATACCTACCATCAAACAAATACTATTGAAACTATCAACACCGCTATGCATAGCTTCTGCAAGCAAAGCAGAAGATTTTGTAAACATAAAACAAACAAATTTTACAAGAGCAATCGCAATATTTGCAATAAAAGCTCTTAATACTGCTTTCAATTTTGCATCATCGATGTTTTTTGTATTCGTTGCCTCTACTATATTAATACTGTCTGAAATTTCAATATTCTGACCAGATGTCGACATTTTTTATCCTTATCAATAATCAATATGTGTATTTTATTCCTAAAATGTCTTTTTTGCAATTTGTTAAATTTTTTTCTATTAAAAAATATAAAAAACTTGTATTAAAATAATTTTTCTTATAAAATATGTTTATAAAGTTATATTTGATAGTGAGAGTATATTTAATATTGCCCTAAGTTATTTTTAAAAAGTGATGGGGATAATGAAATAGAAAGATTGTTCTAATGTATACTAACAAGTGCATTAAATGCGGTAAAGAATTTGAAACCAAAAACCCAAAAAGGGTGATTTGTCCTGATTGTTTATATCCTGAAAGAGGTACAGCAGCAGCACCTACACCAACAGTAGACGAAAATGGCGTTGTACAAGACTACTCTAGAGGGTATTCCGCAGGTTCAGGCAATCCTGAAGGTTATCAAAGAAGAAGTTCAAACCGTCCATACAACAACAATCGTCCACGTCAAAATGGCGGTTTCCAACGCAGAGAATACAATGCAAACAGTGGCAATGGTATGCAACGTCGCCCCCAAAGACCAATGGGTGGTGCTAGAGGTGGCTTTAACAACAGAAGACCTCAAAGACCAAAACAATCAAGACCGCTATTAATAAACAAAGAACAATTGGCTCAAATAGAAGAAATGTACAAAAAGATGCTTCCTCTACCAAATCCTGATGCACATGAAGTTATTGCAGAAGCAGTAGGAATAGAGCCTAAAAAAGTATTTTTTGGAATTAATTTAATCAGACAAAAAATGATGCTTCCAAAAATTCAATTCCCAAAAAGAAAACTTGCAATTACGCCTGACCAAATGATGGCAATAAAAAATCTTTATGAACCATTGCTTCCGCTACCTCCGATTGGCTGTCATAAGATTCTTGCAGCACAATTGAAGATGGATGAATGGAGAGTCCACGTGGGTATTGGTTTGGTTAGAAAACAAATGGGACTTGACCGTTGGAACTCCGAAAGAGAAGACTGTCCCGAAGAATTTAAAGTAAAAAAAGAAGAAAAATAACAATAAACAACAAAAAAAATTTAAAAGCCTCTCAAATTTAGTTTGAAAGGCTTTTTTAAATGGCTTATTTGGTGGATTGAAAAAAGACTTAAAAAGGTATAATCGTCTTGTGTAGTAATATTTTGGAAGGATTAGTGTAATGAAAAAGCTATTCAAAAGCACAATAGCACTGATGTCAATATTGATGTTTCAGTCTGTTGCTTTAGCAAGCGAAGCTAATTTAGTTGTTCCTGATTTTAAAAACGATTTGTTTAGTTTCAATCTTTTAAAATTTGGGATTTTGATTGCAGTTTTGGGTGCAGTATTTGGACTTGTAGAATTTTTTAGAATTAAAAACATAAAAGTCCACCCCGCAATGGAAGCTGTTGGAAGTACTATTTTTGAAACTTGCAAAACATATTTGGTTCAACAAGGAAAATTTTTAGTAATATTAGAAGTTTTAATCGCACTTTGCATTGCTTATTACTTTGGCGTTTTGCAAAAAATGGGCATAGGCGGTGTTAGTTTGATTCTTCTTTGGTCCGTTATCGGGATTTTGGGTTCTTATTTTGTTGCTTGGTTTGGCATCAGAATGAATACTCTTGCAAATGCCAGAACCTCATTTCTTGCACTTCGCTCAAAACCTCTAAACTGTCTTAATGTACCTTTAAAAGCAGGTATGAGCATTGGGGTTTTGCTTGTTTGTGTAGAATTAATTTTAATGCTTGTTATTTTGCTTTTTGTTCCCGGACATTTGGCCGGTGCATGTTTTATCGGATTTGCAATCGGAGAAAGTTTGGGAGCTTCTGCATTAAGAGTTGCAGGTGGTATTTTTACAAAAATTGCTGACATTGGTTCTGATTTGATGAAAATACAATTCGGAATAAAAGAAGACGACCCCAGAAACCCGGGCGTAATTGCAGATTGTACAGGTGATAATGCAGGAGATTCTATAGGGCCTTCTGCCGATGGTTTTGAAACTTATGGTGTAACAGGCGTTGCATTGGTTAGTTTTATTTTGCTTGCAGTTGTGCCTCAACACCAAATTCAACTTTTGGCTTGGATTTTTACAATGAGATTTTTGATGATTATTACATCAATTGTTGCTTATTGGATTAATAATTTGATAACTTGTGTTTATGCAAAAAAATGTGAAAAGAAAAACGAAAGATTTGATTTTGAAAAACCATTGTCAAATTTGGTTTGGTTAACTTCTATTTTGTCAATCATAATGACATTTGCTGTTTCAAAATGGCTTCTTTCTTCTTTGAGCGGAAATTTGTGGCTCGTTTTAGCTTTAATAATTTCTTGTGGAACATTGGGAGCAGCACTTATTCCTGAGTTTACAAAATTATTTACATCTCCAAATGCAAAACACACAAAAGAAGTCGTCAGAGCATCTCGTGAAGGTGGAGCTTCTTTGACTATATTGTCAGGTATTGTATCCGGTAATTTTTCAGGTTTTTGGATTGGGGCAGTTGTTGTTCTTTTGATGGCAGTTGCTTATTTTGCAAGCTTGAATATTGAAAATATAATGGAATACCCTTCTGTATTTGCGTTTGGCTTGGTTGCGTTTGGATTTTTGGGTATGGGCCCTGTAACAATCGCTGTTGATAGTTATGGCCCTGTTACAGACAACGCTCAATCAGTGTATGAGTTGTCTTTGATAGAAGAACAACCAGAAATTCAACTACAAATCGAAAAAGCGTATGGTTTTTCGCCTGATTTTGAAAATGCAAAAAAATACTTAGAAGAAAACGACGGAGCAGGAAACACATTCAAAGCAACATCAAAGCCTGTTTTAATAGGTACAGCAGTTGTTGGTGCAACAACAATGATATTTTCATTGATTTTGGTGATTAGAGATACACTAGGAATTGCTCCAGAAAGTATCTTGAATCTGCTAAATCCATACACGTTGCTTGGTTTTATTGCCGGTGGTGCGGTTATTTATTGGTTTTCTGGTGCTTCTATGCAAGCTGTTACAACAGGGGCGTATAGAGCAGTCGAATACATCAAAAAGCACATAAAACTGGGTGAAGCAGACGATAAAAAAGCAAATTTAGACAATTCAAAAGAAGTTGTAAAAATCTGCACACAATACGCTCAAAAAGGTATGTTTAATATTTTTGTAGCATTGTTTTCTTTTGCTTTGGCTTTGGCGTTTTTATCGGCACCGACTTGTTGTTCAGCTGATGCAGTTGCGTTTTTCATTAGTTATTTGATTGCAATTGCTGTGTTTGGACTATTTCAGGCTGTATTTATGGCAAACGCAGGCGGTTGTTGGGATAATGCCAAAAAAATCGTAGAAGTAGATATGGAAGAAAAAGGCACACCTCTCCATGACGCTACTGTTGTAGGTGATACTGTGGGAGATCCTTTTAAAGATACTTCTTCTGTTGCAATGAATCCGATAATCAAATTCACAACTTTGTTTGGTTTGTTAGCGATGGAAATAGCGATTGCCGAACAGTTTAGAGCTTGTGCTAAAATCGTCGGCGTTGTATTTTTAATTGTCGCATTGTTCTTCGTTCTACGCTCATTCTACGCAATGCGAATACCCGTAAAAAAGGGGGAATAAAGTTTGTTGAAATAGAACAAAACGGCTCTATTTAGAGCCGTTTTTTGTTTTTGTTAGAATGTTTTTTATTGTTCTTCGTAGAACTCTATTAGTTCTTGTGCTGCATCTGCTGTTTGAGCGTCTAATGCTGCTTGTGCATCGATTGCCGCTTGGGCTTGTTGGGCTTCTAATGCCGCTTGGGCTTGTTGTGCTGCTAGTTCTTCAGGGGTTGGTCCGGTTTGAACTTGAGCTTCCGGTTGAGCTGGTGGAGCTTCAGTTGCTGTTGCTTCAGGTTGAACTGCTGGAGCTTCAGTTGTTACAACTTCTACATAAGTTGTTTCTGGTTGAACTACTTCCGTTCCGCTTGGAGTTTCTGCGACTTCTACAGATTCAAATTCTTCTGCTACATCACTTGCTGTTGCATTGTCTGTACCGTCCATATTATTTGTATTTTCATATTGTTCTGTACTGCTAGTACCGTCTGCTGGTACGCTGCTTGGGTCTGTTGCTGGTGTTTCACCGTTTTGGTTTTGTTCTACTGCTGGTGTTTCACCGTTTTGGTTTTGTTCTACTGCTGGTGTTT
>CAKUUG010000043.1 GCA_934692665.1 uncultured Candidatus Melainabacteria bacterium
ATCCTGATGTTATTTTGATGGATATAGGTTTGCCAAAAATTGACGGAATTAGTGCAACAAAAAAAATTAAAGAAGAATTGAAATTAGATTGTGCGATTTTGATGTTTACATCAAGGGATGAAAAAGAAGATGTTTTTGCCTCTTTTAAAGCAGGGGCGGATGGCTATATTATGAAAGGCACAAGTGCCCAAAATCTCGTAAACGCAATTAATACAGTTTATGATCATAGCGCTTGGATTGACTCTAATATTGCAAGAGTGGTTTTATCAAACATTCAACACGAAGAAGAAACTAAACAAAATCCCAAAACCAAATCTCAAAAAGAAGCAAACAAAAAATACGGTTTAACAAAAAAAGAGCTTGAGGTTTTGTCTTTAATTGTTGATGGTTTATCTAATCAAGAAATCTCTGAAAAACTTGTGGTTGCACTATCAACAACAAAAGCTCATGTGCATAATATTTTACAAAAATTATATTTAACAGATAGAACAAAAGCAGCTATTGTTGCTCTGAAAGAAGGATTAGTTTAAAAATGAGAAAATTGTTTTTCTTGTTTTTAGCTTTTATATTTTTTGTAAATTCGAGTTTTTGTTTTGAATTCAAAAATCCATTCAAAAAGCCTCAAGTCATTGAAAAAGAAAAAATCCCCGAAACAAAACAAGAATGGGAAGAAAAAGCTCAGAATGTTCCTCTTGAAGAAAGAAAATTAGACCCTTATAAAAATCCCGAAACAGACAAAAAAACAATCTACAATACTCCGCATTTTGTTTTTGAATTGTATAACAATCCTCCCGGAATGAGAAAACTTGATATTTCTGATATCAAAAAAAATCTCTATTCTTACCCTTATGCTGTTTCTGACAACAAATGTCACTATGTAGCATATCCCAGATATTATTTTTCACCCGATATAAACCAAATATCATCTGAGTTTTTTGTTGAAGAATTGGACACAACAAAAACAAAAGTAAAAAGAATGCTAGATTACAATCACAACCAAAAACCAAGAAACTCGATTATTGTTTCAGGAAAAAGAGAGCATTATCCAAATTTGTTCAGCGGATTGTCTTTGGTTGATTGGAGCAAAGATGGGAAAAAACTACTTATACAAGAAAAAGTAGGCTCTACCTTAAATGGAATATACAAAACATATCTTTATGTCCATTTTATGGAAAACGAAATAACACAAGGCTACACAATAAAATTAGATAATCTTGACAACGCTATAAAAAAATATTTTCTACATTATCAAAATATACAAATAGTCAAATATCGCTACGATATTGAGCCATTAGGTTTTAGTCAAGACAACGAGAATATTATTATTACTTTTGCTTATGTGTATGACAAAAATATGAACAAAATATTTTTGGGTGCTTGGGGATACAACATTTCAAACAATGAAATTATACTTTTATCTACAACACAGACCCAATTTCCGATTAGTGCAAATGGCTTAATACTTGTAAAATCTATCGATTAAACAAAAGAGCATTTTTTTGATTTTTAAAAGAAAATAAAATTTAAAAATGAGAAAAATATTCTTGATTATTGTTTTTTGTTTGTTATTTATAACAGGTTGTAATAATTCAAAAAAAGAAACTATAGAAACCTACAAAATTCTATCTGCACCTAAAAAAACATTCTTAGGAACAGTAAAATTTCAACACACGGCTTATTTATCTTTTCAAGAAGACGGAGTTATTACATACATTCCTTTTAGTAAAGGGGATTTTGTTAAAAAAGGACAAATAATTGCAAAAATTGATGACACGCTATACAAAATCAGAAAAAGTGAAGAATTGGCAAGCCTGTCTGAAAAAGAAGTAGAATACAAACAATCAAAAAACTATTTTAAAAGAATGTCTATATTACATTCAGCAGGAGGGGTTTCTGATAATGATTGGGAAGATGCTGATTTTAATATGAAAGCAAAAGCAAAACAGATTTCTCTTCAAAAAGAAAAAATTCATTATATAGAAAAACAGCTTGCTTATACTATTTTGACTTCTCCCTATGATGGATATATTTTAGAAAAAACGGGCGAAGTTGGAGAATACACAACAGCATCCAAAGTAGTGTTGACCATTATAAATTCGCCTAAAACTCAACTGGAAGTCATGGTTTCTTCAGACGTTGTTAATGATTTAAAATTAAACGATGAAATTGTTGCTTTTAGAAACAATGTTTCTTACAAAGGAAATATTGCTCACATTTCACAATCAAGCAGCAACTCCGGAGGTTATTTGATAAAGATTTTTTTGGACAATTTTTATCCGGATTTAAAAGAAGGAATGAACGCTGATGTAGAATTTTTGAATCTTGGTAATAATTCTATTTTTATTCCGATAAATTCAATCATAAAAGAAAATGGGGAAAACTATGTTTACAAAATAGATAATATAAAAAACAAAGAAGGCACAATCAAAAAAATTGAAATCCAAACGGGGAAAATGGTTGATGAGAATATAGAAGTATTAAAAAATTTGAAACAAAATGACATTATTATTTTAAAAGGACAAAGTTATGTTAAAGAAAATTCAAAAATTAAAATATAGCTTTTGTTTTCTCTTGTTTTTTATTATTGGGATTTTTTGTTTTGAAAATTTTAAAAATGGCTTCGATGTTAGAATTTCAATAAAGCAAAACAATTTTTCGGCCCAAGAAATGGATAATATTTTTGCAAAAAATTTAACGAATGAATTTTTAAATATCAAAAACATAAATACAATCTACACTTTTTCTTCAAAAGACTATTGTAATATTTATTTAAAATTCAATTTTCTTTGTCTTAAACCAATCAGTAAAGTAAAAATTGTTTTAGACAACTTTTTGTCAAAAACGAAACTAACACCCGAAATCGATTTCGATTTTAGCTACAATGAAAAATACGATTATTTTTTGCTTATATTCGACAACAAGCAAAATAATTTTATTAATTTAACAAACGATATTTTTAACAAAATAAAATCATTAAAATCAATATCCAAAATTCTGGATTTTCAAAACTTTAATTCAATAGACTACATATATTTTAAAAACTCGACTTTATCGACGTATGATATAACTCTTACAGAATTAAAAAACAAAATAAAATCCAACAATCAGCAGGAAAACTCTTCAATAAAAGATGGGGTTTTTTCGTATGAAACAAGTACAAATTCAGATATCAACAATATAGAAGACATTAAAAATTCTACATTGTTTTTTCAAGACGACAATTTTTCGAATTATTTTAAAAATATTTTTAAAATAAAAAAAGAAATCTTGAATGATGATTTTTCTGTTTTTTATGACAAAAACAAAATCAGGTTATTTGCTATAAAAAAACAACCCTTTGTACCGGATTTTGTTTTCGAAATTTTATTAAACAACAATATAAAAACATCCCTAAATTACAAAATCATAAATACAAAAACTCTCTCGAAAATAGAATTTCAACTAGAAGACAATCCTTCTTCATTGAGTCTTGAAAAAATAAAAAACAAAATCACAGACAATTTTGACAACCAAATTTATTTTTTAAAAACAGATCCGCCAAAAATCTCTTTTTTGGATACTTTTAGAGAAATTCAGAAAAACAAAATAGTAATATTAACAAATAAAAAAAGAAAACTTGAAAATTTTTTAATCAAAAACAATATCAATTTTGAAAAACGAAATCCAAAATCAAAAAAAGAAAAAATCATTTTCTACAACATAGACTCTATGCAAATGAACAGCTATTTTCTAAACAAAGAAGAAATAACTGATTCAATCATTGCAAACGACGAGGGACTTGTTTGTGATTATTATTTTGATGGTAATACAAGAACAAAAATAATACTAAAAAACGAAGAAAAATCTGATTTTATTTATTCAAAAAAATTTAAAAATCTAATAGATATAAATATGTTCTTAAAAAAAGAACTAAAAGAAAACTATACTCTCATAATAAGAAAAAATGGAAAAATAATATAAAAGCCCATCAATATCGATGGGCATAAACATATTCTCTCTCTATAAGCTTCCTCGGTTTTATTAATTTTATTTTATTATTTTTTAATTATTATCGTTTGTGCTTACATATATATAAAGTATATAAGATTTCTTAAATTGCTTATTTAAATTAATATATTTACATTTCTTTACATTTATCAAAAAGCCTCTGTGTGGCAGGGCTTCATCTAAAATACAAGTATTAAGTTTTGTAAAAGAAATTTATAAAAATAGGCAAATATTTCACGCATATATACTTTATTTATATATAAGATACAAGATTTATTTACAAAGGGAGAGTTTATGATTCCTTCAGTTAACGATACAAAATTACAGTTAGACACAACAAATTTAACAAAAGCTACAACATCACCAATCGAAACAAAAGAAGAAAATTCGATTTTTGAAGAAAATTCCACCGAAAGCGGGTCACTAGAAGAAAATCTAGCAACGCTAAATCAAGAATTCGAAACAACAAAAAAAGAACAAGGAATTTTCGGAAATCTTTGGAACGGATTTAAAAACCTTACAGGTTTGGGATTAAGTTCCAATGATGTACAAGATAAAATAGAAGACTACAAAAATGGAAAAATAACATTTGAAGAAGCCTTCAACACGATAGAAAGCTATCAATCAAAACAAAGCGGTATGATTGATTTGGCAGCAAACGTAATTTCAGGCGTTGTAACAGGTACTATCACGGTAGTATCCGGCGGAGCTTTGACTTTTGCAGGTGTTGCAGCAGGTGCAGCAATAGGCGGCGGTTTAAAAGCCGGCATAAAAACTCTTGATAGAGCAACAAACGAAATTGAAAATGATGCATTAGACCTAAAACAAATAACAAAAGATACAATAACAGGTGCTGTTGATGGTGCAATCAACGTTGCAACTGCCGGAATAGTAAAAGGGGCAGCAGCAGGAAACACAATAAAACAAGCTGCAGTGCAAGGTTTTAAAACAGGTGCAATATCAGGTAGTATATCCGGTGCAGCATCAGGTGTTGCTTCTTATGGTGCAGATGTTTTAACTGAAGAAGATAAAGAATTTGACGCTGGCGAATTGTTAAAAACAACCGCTCAAAACGCAATTATGGGTGGACTTATGGGTGGCGTCATGGGTGGCGTTACACAAGGCGTTTCTCAAAAAGGTATAAATTCTAAAGCAAATGTACTACCTGAAAATGCAAATGCTTCAGCCGTTGATGATTTTAGCGAAGAAAGTGCAATGCCAATCAAAAAAGATTATGTTGAAGCAGATATCGATACAACTACAAACTCAATAAAAACACCAGACTATCAAACTTCAGGCGTTGATGATTTTAGCGAAGAAATTGCAGAAGCTTCAGATTCAATTTTATACAAAGCAGATACAAGTGACGATTTTATAGTAGGATACAGCGAAGAAACTGCAGCACTTTATGACAATGATTATATAAAAGCGTATGACAAAGAATACGCAGCATTCTATGAAGAAGGATTTTCTGAACCTAAAGTCAATAGCGAAGTTCCGGCAAACGAAAAACTGAAAATCTCCAGAAATAAAAAACTGGACGAAATAGCAGATCCAACAAAACAAACAAACGAATACATAGATAACTACAACTACAAAAACCCCAAAAAACAACTTACAGGCGAAACTTTAGCAGCCAAATCACAAGATTTGGAAGATTTGTCCCCAAAAGCACAAGAATTAGCTGAAGTTTTTGATACACAAGTTGAACCGACAGCACAACACGTAAACGAAGCTTTTGCCGATAAAACAGATATCGAAGCAATAACAGCGCGTCCAAAAAGCCAACAATCAACTTTTTCAAAACTTGCAAAAAAAGATATAAAAGGAGATTTAAAGAGTTTAGATTTTGATACTTGTTATGACACAGTAAAAGATGCTGTAGGCGTCAGAATACAAATGAAGAGCTTAACAACAGAAGATACAAAAGAAATAGTTGAAAACTTGTTTAGAGAAAACAACATCAACGCAACAATGGATGATTTTGTTAAGTTTTTACAAGATCCAAATTCACTTGATTCATCAACTATACAAGCAATGACTGATATGGAAAGCACTATTTTAAATGCTTTAAAAACAAAACAAACAGAATCTACAGTAAAACAACTTATTGAAGGTGTAAGAAACGGAAGCATAGATATATCAGAATTAAGCAACTATGGTGATGATATAAGTTCATATTTTACAGTAGAACAAATCCATGATATTTCTGAAGCTTACGTTGAACACGCAAAAGCAATCGGAAGCGACAGAGTATTTGAATTTACAAATAATCAAAAAGTACCATATAACAATGAAGATGGCATCTGCAACTATAAAGACCTTAAAAATCCTAGTTTGGTTAGACAATCTAACAAAAGCGCAATTAAAGAATCCGGTTATGCAACATCTCAAATGGATGCAACATGCAAAATGCCTGATGGCACAACTGCACACTATGAATTGCAAATAAGAGGTACTGAAGTAAACGCTTTTGGCGATGTTGAACATATTCCATACGATATCAGAACAGGAAAAATATTTGTTTCAGATTCCAGATATAGCGATATTTATAGTTTAATTGAAAAATTGACAGACCAAGATTTTAATTCATACAACCAATATTTAGCTGCAACATACAAAACACTAAGAATGCGTGAATTAGGAATTTTGCCAAAAGATTGTGCATTACCTGAACTTTCAAGTTATTTGAAAAACATTTCACAAGACACCTTAAACAAACTCGATTGGAACGGTTTGAAAGAGGTTGTTCTAAAAGCAAGTTCAGCTGCAACAAAATAAATATTATTTTAAAAAGCAAATAAAATATTGTTTATGTTTTATATGTGATATAATTTGAAAGGAATTTTATGAATCCAATATACAATCGCTACAATTTTAATCCAATTAGATTTCAAAGAAAAGAAGAAGAAAAGAAACCAACTATGCAAAACGATGAAGAAAAACTCAAAAATTTATCAAAAGAGTTAAACAAAAGAATAATAAAACACATAGAATATGACGTTCCTTCTTATGGAAGATTTTCAAGTCAATCGGTTACTTATATAGTCCCAAATACAAATAACAAAGTTGGCATAATTGTTGAAGAAAATCCAAAAGACCCCAAAAATTCAAGATGGCTTAGAATTGCTGCAAATCGTGTAGGTACAGATTTGGTCAGATCTGCATATATTTTTGAAGGCAGCAAAAATGAAGCATTAGATTTTGTAAAAAAAGATAGTTTTGCAGAAGATTTCAACAAACTATCCAAACAACTATCTGATAATTTGGATAAATATATCGAAGAACACAAATAAATCTAAATATTTTCAGGTTCGACTATTTTTACAGGTTTTGCATATTTGTAAAAATCACGTTTCTTGTTTCCGCCATCCATATTTTTTGTTATTAATCTTTCAAAATTAATATGAGAAGATTCTGAACCCAATAAAAACATAAATTCAAAGTGTGCAATATCACGTACAAAGTCGTACGACAACACAAATTTCAAATCTTGTGGTCCAAAAATCGCATAAAATCTGGACTCAGTCAAAAGTTCGTTTTCGATATTGTCTTTCATTGGTGTGAAATTCGCTCTATATCCAAGAGCAAACTTGTCCCCAAAGTGAATTTGTTCATTTAACAATACTGTTTGTTTACCATATCTGTATTTATCAAAGTTAAACGGGCTATCACCATGAACGCCACCTATCATATAACCAATGCTGGATTCCCAAAATCTGACTTTTGTCGTCAAATAAGGCCCTATTCTAACTACACCCATTGTTTGACCTGAACCATAAAGCGTCGCAGCTCCTTGAGCCATTGCAGTAACTTTCATACTGAGGTCTTGTTCTTCGTTTTGATATTCAAAGAGTTTTTTCCTTAATTCACCGGAATAACGAAATCTGGTTGTTGCGTATGCTTTTTCTTGGTTATGTTTTTGATAATCCGTAAAAAATCCCGCATAAATTCCTTGCCTATAAGTCAAATCTTTTATATCGTCAATATAATATGTTTGCATATGCTCCAATTGAGCTGCATATCCTGAACGTCTGGCACCCATAAAACCTTCTGACAAATATGTATTTCTACCATATCTTAATGTTAAATTGTCTCCCAGTTTGTATGCACCTTTTACAACAAGATTTGTTGATGCAGTAGCCCAACCTGCCTCTAATCTGCTGTTTCTACTTCTATGACGCCCGATAATACCAACACCAAAATTGCTATTTCCATATACTAAAGCAGGCATCAACTTCAAAGTTTGGCCGTTGGGGAGTTTTGATACATATCCATAACCGATATAAGTACCAAAATTTCTCAAGCTGCCAATTTCCGGCATGGACATTTCAACAACTTGGTTATCTTTGTCAGATATTATTTCTACATCAGAATTAAATAAAATTCTATGTTTGTTATAATAAACATTAGCTTTTTTCATAACGAGCGAATTGTGGTCTTTGTAGCTCGTCAAGATTATTTCTTTTGCGTCAACTTTGTATGTTTGTTTTGCATTTCTTTCCAGATTAGAACGGTCAACATTGTTTCTTCTGATATAATCTGTTGCAACATTTTCATAAGTCTGAAATGCACGAGATTCAAAAGCAAAATCCATCTGGCGAGTACTTTTTATTGTACCGTTAATCATTTGAATATCATTTGCAATAATATAACCTTCTTGGGCTACAATATTGAAAGAATAGGCATTTACAGTAGGATTGTCCATCAATATATTTTGTTCGTTTAAATCTACAATCATAGATTCGCCGCTCATTTCAACTCCGGCTTTTATGATTTTTACATCACCAAAAAGTTTTATCGTCTGGGTTACTTTATCCAATATTGCTTCGTTTGATTTTAATGTAGTATCTTTTGCTTTGGAAATAATTTCTACATTGCCTTTTGCATAGACATTTCCGTCTGTATCATCATAACTGATTTTATCAGCATTGATTTGAAATTTGTTTTCATTGTCAACAATTTCATTATCAATTTCTCTGGGTTTGTAGATTCTTTCTTCTGTTGTCGTATCTTTTACTTCTTCATTTTGCAAAATTGAAGTTTCTGAATCGTCGGTTTGTTCTTTTAATTTTTGCTGTTTTCTTCTTGCAAAAAAATTCTTTGTTTTTTCTTCTATTATCCCGCTTAATGTTTGTTCTTTTGAAAAATCGGGCAAACTGGGGTCATTGTAGGTGTGGATTTCTTTTTCTTCAACTTCTTCTTGTTTTGATACTTCTTCATTTTCCACAGTTTTTGCATTGTAAACTTCATATTGAGCATAAGACATCGAATTCATCTGCAATAAAAGAAGAATTGGAATAATATATTTTTTTATGCTCAATATTTGCATATTTATAAAAATTGATCCCCTAAAGCTAGTTTATATAATTAATTTACACCAAAATTTCTCTTATTACAAACTTATCTGATGAAATTTAATGGATTTACAGGATTACCTTTTTGTCTTACTTCAAAGTGTAAATGTGGGCCTGTAGAGTATCCTGTAGTACCTACTCTACCTACAATGTCTCCTTTTGCAATGTTTGCACCTTGTTTAACACTCGTGCTTGACATGTGTGCATACAGTGTAGTTGTTGGAATACCATTAATTTGACCATGGTTTATGATTACGACTTTTCCATAACCATTATACCAACCAACAAAAATTACTCTGCCTGAGTTTGCAGCTCTGATTGGCGTTCCATAAGGAGCACCTATATCAATACCAGAGTGGAAAATTTTTCTTTTAAATATAGGATGAGTTCTTGTACCAAAAGGTGAAGTAATTGAACCCGGAACAGGGCGTACAAATTTGGACGAAACAACAACGTTTGTACCTTGTTTTTCGGTCTTTTTGATTTCGTGGTTAATCATTTGAGAAATTGCTCTTGATTGGTGAGCGAGTTCTCTTTCTGATTTTTCCCAAGTAGCTCTATCTGTTTTTAATTTCTCAATTAGTTTTTCATTTTTTTCAATCGCATCTTGAATATCTGCTTGTTGTCTGTTTATGTCTTGTATAGAGGATTCAAGATTTCGCTTTTGAAGTTCGATTCTTGCCTTTAGTGCCAAGATTTCTCTGGCATGGACTTTTGTTTCTTCAAGACGTTTTTTGTCATAAGCAATTATTACATTTTCAAAATACAGTCTATCCAAAAAAGCATTTATATCATCAGAACTCAGCAAAAATTCTATATAACTATTTCTTTTGTGTTTAAAAATTTGAACAAGACGTTTTTTTGTATAAGCCAAATGGCGATTGTGTTCCACAAGCAACACATCCAATTTTTTTTCTAAAGAAGCAACTTCGTCTTTTGTGTTTTGGTATTGTTTTTTGCTTCGAGCAAGACTGTGTTGATTGTATTCAAGTTTTTGTTGATTTTTGTATAATTTGTTTGTTTCGATTTTTTCAAGAAGTTTTAATTTATGAATTTGGTTTTTTGCTTGAACTCTTTTGTTTTCAATTTGATTTTTTTGGTCTTTTAGTTTTGGACTATCCGCAAAAGCACTGCAACACGAAAAAAATATCGTAATCGATAAAATCATATTAAATGCGAATATTTTTTTTGTGATTTTTAACTTTTCCATGTCTTAAAATAAAATTATACCTATTGCAGCAGTCAAACCAACCATCCAAATAACAAGCAATATTGTTAAAATAATTACGATGATTTTTCTGTGTCTTCTTAAAAATTCCATTTTTGTTCCTTTGTCTACTAATAATATAATAGCAAAAACTTTTTTACTTTTGCAAATTCGTTACAAAAAATTATTTATTTTACTCTACAACCAGCATCTTCGGAATCTACTTTTCCATCAAAATTGTTATCAATACCGTCATTGCAGGAATTTTTCGATTCAAAACTTTCCGCTCTTGGAATAAACTTCAGATATTTGTTGTCTATTGAATTAAAAAGATACAAGAAATAATCCCCATAAAACGAAGCAATATCAGGGTTTTTGATTATTAAAACATTTTCGTCGTTTTTGTAAAAGCCGCTTTTTGTAAAATTACAACTTCCAAAAATCAAATACTCATCATCAATCATTATTGTTTTTTCATGATTTTTTCCACCCCAATTTTCCGCTTTTACAGGAATTTTTGCTTCTTTTAGAATATTTATTCTATCTTTAAAATTCATCGCACCCAAAGAATCCATTAAAACAAAAATTTCTACATTTCTTTTCTTTGCATTAATCAATTCATTTATTAGTTTTTTATCTGTCAAATAAAAAGCCGAAACATATATTTTCTTTTTTGCGTTTTGAATCAGTGGCAAAATTCCATTCTCAAAAACATTGTCTTTTGGAGAAAAATAAACTAAAATTTCAGTCTTATCAAATTTAACTTTTGATTTTTTGATTTCTTCTTTTTTTGCTGAAAATTTTCCGTCAAACATCTGATTAAATTCATCTTTGTAAAAACGAGCGACTTTTGCAGAATTTATAATTGCTGCAATATTTGAATTATAACCGCCGGAACCAGATGAAGAAAAATTCATAGAACCTGTCAAAACTTTTTTGTTATCAAAGATAATAAATTTGTTGTGCATTAGGGTTTTGTTGGAATCAGTTTTTGCATTAAAATCATCTATAAATATTTTTGAATAAGGATAAATTTTTTCTGTATTGTCGCTATAATCAGCAACTACTCTAACTTTAACACCTCTTTTCTTGGCGGATTTTAGGGCATTTACAATCGTCATTTGTTCATTTATTCCATACAAAGCAACGTCTATAGAATCCGTTGCAGAATTTATTTCTTCAACAATTTTTTGACAAATTTTTGTATTACAAGAAGAACTTGGCCTATTGAATTCTATAGGATTTATCAAAAACAATTCAACTTCATCAAATTTTTTGTTTATTGATTTTTGGTAAATATTTTTACTTGTTTTAAAAATTGTCTCTTGGATGCTTTTCTTATCAATATTTTCAAAACAAAACCCGCACAATTTAAAATTAAATTTGGCGATTTCTTTCTTTAAATACAATTTGCCGTTGTTTATTTGAGAAAAATGCTCACTATTCAAGCTGTGAGCAATTTTTGTTTTCAAATTTACAAGCACAAAATCCAGTTTAGAAATTTCTTTTGCATTTGCTTTTATTTGTTTAATATTTTGAAGTTGAAAATATGTTGGGTTGTCTGACTTTTCATATACAAAAGCAAGTCCGTTTTTCAAATAAAATTCTGCCAAATTTTTGTTATTGTATATTATATCTACATATTTTTCACCGGTTTTTGGCATAGCCATTTTTATTTGCTTATTGTTTAATTCATCTTTTGCAAACATTTCTGCCAAATAGCCGACTTTTACATACTCTTCTTCAGAAATATTCAGTTTTTGTGCGTATTTTTTTGTTTTTTGATTTTTTAAAGATGAAAAAGCAACAATATTCTTCAATTTGAATGTTTCATTGTCATCAATTTTGTTGTTTTTGTTTATATCGATATTAAAAGTACTCGCATCAACCACTCCTAATACCACAAAAGACTCTAGAGAAGTTCTTTTTTGAAAAAAGAACACAAAAATAACAAACACTAAACAGAGAAAAGACATTGTAAGAATTTGTTTTTTCATACTTTTATTATGCGACAAAATTATTTTTTTAAGTTTTATTTACAAATCTTTACTTTAAACACTTGTTTATAAATTTTGTTTAAGATAATATTAATAATGCTAGAACAACAAACAAAAAGGGTAAAAAGATGAATCCTATTATTGATGAATTAGAAAAAGAATATACAGCAAAAGAAATGCCTGAGATTAACCCTGGCGACACAGTAAAAGTTTTCGTTAGAATTATTGAAGGAAACAAAGAAAGAACTCAAGCATTCGAAGGTACTGTTATCAAAAAACGTGGTAGCTCTGTTAACAAAACTATCACTGTTAGAAAAGTTTTCCAAGGTATCGGTGTAGAACGTGTATTTGCTATTTATTCACCAAGAATTGAAAAAATTCAAGTATTAAGAAAAGGTGATGTTAGACGTGCAAAACTTTACTATTTGAGAGAACGTTCAGGTAAAGCTACTCGTATTAGAGAAAAAATGGAAAAAAGATAGACTTTTCTAATATCAAAATTTTTGTAATGCCTTGCAGTTTTTAACTCAAAAGAACAGCAAGGCATTCTTAATAAAAAGGAATATTTATGTCGCAACACATTCATTGGTACCCCGGACACATTGCAAAAGCTCAAAAGCAACTAAAAGAAAAATTAAATTTGGTTGATGTAATCATAGAAGTTATTGATTCAAGAATACCTTATTCAAGCTGGTATAAAACAACAAAAACTCTATGCCCCAACAAGCCCATACTTATTTTAATGAACAAATCAGATGTTTCTGAC
>CAKUUG010000044.1 GCA_934692665.1 uncultured Candidatus Melainabacteria bacterium
AATAAAAACAAGCTGGAATATCTCTTTTAGCGCAACTTCTTTTTTCTCACCTTTCCTTGCTTCAGCTAATCTTGTCATTGTAATAACGCCATCGAGAATTGAAGTATTAAGAATAGGGTTTGTCATAAATGCTTCTAAACCTGTAAAAGAAGGGGAGTTGTTTGTTTTGTTTTTGCCGACAAAATTTTGATAAACTTTGTTTTCGTTTAGATTTTTATTAACAAGGACTTTTGAAGCTTGGTTTTTCTTTTTGAAATCTTTTTCAATTCTTTCTTGAGTTGTTTTTTGCTTAAATTGTATGATTTTAATCAATGCAACGGCACTTGTGCCTGTTGCTATTAAAAATTTTGCAACTTGCAAACCTTTGTACATTTGAGCATTTGTCGGAACTTTGTCAGGTGACAAATGCAGTCTTTTGAAGATATTTTTTACTGTTTCATTTTTGTCATTTAATGTGTCGAAAATCTGTTTTTCAGCAGATAAAAGAGGGTTTTTAGATTTTTTTAGATAATTTTCTTGGACGTTTTTTGTCGCTTCTTTATTTATTCCATCATCAAAAAAGTTGCTTATTATCTTTTTTATTGGGTTTGCAGATTTTAATTGTGATTTTTTGGATATTTGGTTTTTTACATCTTTATCAGAGATAATTGTGCCAACATCTAATGACGGATTTAATTTGAAAAAAGGATAAATTGTCTTATCGATGAGCTTTTTGACACCCGGAATCATCAAAAGCCACACAACGCCTGTGCCAAACTCTTCAATCGCTTTTTCTCTGGCGTCATCTTTTCCGCCATCTTTGGAATATGTATAAACAATAGCACCGTTTGATAATGTATCTTTAACAAGCATTGGTGCAATAGAATCACTATTATTTGCTAATTGTGAAACAAAACCTATTCCTTTGTCTTTTATGAAATTTGTTGTAATGCCCGATATTGCCATATTATTCCTTTACAATCAATTACAGTCCCCAAATCAAGTTCATTAATTTTTGAACTCGTTTGTTAATTTGAAAATTAAATTGTAAGTTTCTTCGTAATTTCATTTCTTTTTTATTCATTTTTCTACCTTTTTATTAACGTTTTAAAATATTTTTTCTTGCTAATTTTTTCATATTTTTATACATTTTTTAACAATAAAAAAGACCTTTTAAAACAAAAGGCCTTTTTTGAAAAATTTTATCTTTTTTTAATCTCTTTCAATCGGAATGAAAACAAGGCCTCTTGTACTAAAAGGTCTGATACGTCGTACTAATTGTAATAGAAATTTAACCATTTAATCCTCGATTTTACTACAATGAAAATTGTACTACAAGTTTTAATTTTTGTCTATAAAATACCTTGTATTTTTATGCTAAATAAAAATTTTGTTTTATAATATCAAAATGAAAAACATAATTGCTTTTTGGGGATATCCTCAACCAAATTTAATAAACAAAGCAAAAAAAGACTATCCGAATGCAGAATTTGTGGATTTGGATATAGATTTTGGGTATCCGAATTTAAAACTCGCCCCTGATAACTATTGCACCATAATAAAAAATATTCTTAATAACGCATTTTATCTAAAAGATAAAATCATAAAGATTTTAGCTCCCATCGGAAAAGACAAGTGTGACAGCGGTTTTTTTGTTTCAGAAATATTGAAACAAGAAGGATTTGATATTGTTCAAAGTATTTTTGAAGAAAAATGCCCCGATATTTCCGAACTTAAATTGCCTATTTCAAAAAGCAATTTACCTTTAAAAGAAAAGGTTGAATTGATTACAAAAAACATAATAGAAGAAAAAGACTACTCAACGCTAAAAACAACAAAAGCAAGTTTTGGCTTTTGGGGAGTTCCACCAAATGACCTCGATATATTGAATTTATTTCCAAATGAAACAGAGGTTTTTGGCTGGTTGAGAGCAGTAGAAGCAAAATACCCTGGAGATTTTGATATAGAGGCTTTTGTCGAAGCTGATTTGCCTACAGTATTTTTCTGTCAAGCATTTTGCTCTAAAACAATTTTAGCAAAACAACTGGCAAACAAATACAACGGGCTGTTCATTGATATTGATTCAATTCCGACTAACAGTGCAAAAGCAAAAATTGAAGCGTTTTTAAAACTAAGATAAACTACTCAATAAACATACAATCACCATAGCTGAAAAATCTATATTTTTCAGCAACTGCATGTTTGTAACTTTCCAAAACAAATTCTTTACCTGCAAAAGCAGAAACCAACATTATTAAGGTTGATTTTGGCAAATGAAAGTTTGTTATCAACTTGTCTATTGATTGAATTTTGTACGGAGGATAAATGAAAATGTTTGTTTTATCTGTATTTTGAACAATTTTTCCAAATTTTTGATATGTTGCTTCTAAACACCTCAAAACCGTTGTTCCAACGGCAATTACGTCACCCTTTTTGTTGTTAAAAATTTCTTCCGTTTCTTTTGGAATAGAAAAATATTCATAATGCATTGTGTGGTCTTTTATGTCATCAACTTTGACAGGCATAAAAGTTCCCAATCCAACATTCAACGTAACGTATGCGATTTTTACACCTTTGTTTTGCAATTTTTTCAATAATTCTTTTGTAAAATGAAGCCCCGCAGTAGGCGATGCAACTGAACCTATGTTTTTTGCAAAAACAGTTTGGTAGTTTTCGCTATCTTCTATTTCAGCTTTTCTCTGAATATAAGGCGGCAAAGGAATTGAACCATATTTGTTTAATGTTTCATAAAAATCATCGCCGCAAAAATCAACCTCTACTACAAAATGCGGAATTTCATTTTCGTTTTTTGCATCAATTTTTTTTATATATTTTATTTTAAAATCTTCAGAAACTTCTAATATTTCGTTTTCTTTTACCCTTTTTGCATTTTTCATCAAAACTTCCCAACAAGATGAATTATTACAAGGATTTAAGAAAAAAACCTCAACACAAGCACCTGTATGGCGTTTTGCAATTACTCTTGCAGGATATACTTTTGTGTCATTCAAAACTAAAATATCATCTTTTTTTAAATATTTTTCGATATCGAAAAAATTTTCATCAAAAAATTTTTTACAAGCTCTATCAAGATGAAGCATCTTGCAGGAATCTCTTTTTGTTAAGGGATTTTGAGCAATTAGTTCATTAGGCAAAAAATAATCAAAATCAGAAGTTTTCATATTTACCTTACGCTCTTAAATCAGGATGTCTGGCAGCCAAAACCTCGTCAACTCTCGTTACCGGAGTATTTTTTGGGAATTGATGAAAATCTACTCCTTCGTCGATTTCTTTTGCAATTTTTTTCATAACTTGAACAAAATTGTCCAAAACTGCCTTTGTTTCAGATTCTGTAGGCTCTACCATAAACGCTTCATGGACAATTAATGGAAAATATATTGTTGCAGGGTGAATATTTTCATCCATAAGACGCTTTGCAATATCCAATGTAGCAGCACCTTTTTCTTTTTTGTCAGAATTATCTATAACAAATTCATGCATGCAATGTTGATTGTATGCAATATGATAATCATCTTTTAATTGTGATTTTAAGTAATTTGCAGCCAAAACCGCATCTTCGGATACATTTTTTAGAGATTTTCCCATCATCAAAATATACGTGTAAGCTCGAACAAAAACACTAAAATTACCATAAAAAGAAGCTATTTTTCCGATTGTTTTTGGATAATCGTAGTTTCTTGTGTATTTGTTGTCTTTTAGTTCAATTCTTGGAACAGGCAAATAAGGTCTCAATTTTTCAACTACCCCGACAGGGCCTGCTCCAGGGCCTCCACCTGCATGGGGTGTAGAAAATGTCTTATGCAAATTTAAATGCACAACATCAAAGCCCATTAATTTTGGATTTGTATATCCCATAATAGCATTGAAATTTGCCCCGTCGTAATACAACAAAGAACCATTCGAGTGCATTATTTTTGAAATTTCGTGAATATTATTATCAAAAAGCCCCAAAGTATTCGGGTTTGTCATCATTATTGCAGCAATATCATCATTGTATTTTGCAACAATTTTCTTTAATTCTTCAACATCAACCAGACCTTTTTCGTTTGATTTTACTTCTATAACCTCAAAACCACACATAGAAGCACTTGCAGGATTTGTTCCGTGAGCATTATCCGGAATGATTACTTTTTTTCTTTTTTGATTGATATCTTCAAAATACTTTTTTATCACCATCATTCCACAAAATTCACCATGGGCACCGGCACAAGGCTGCAGGGAAATTTCGTCCATGCCTGTTATTATTTTTAAGAAATTTTGAAGTTCAAACATCAATTTCAATGCACCTTGAGAATCTTCATCATCTTGCATAGGATGCAAAGAAACAAAACCCTCCAATCTCGCTGCCCATTCGTTGATTCTGGGATTGTATTTCATAGTGCAAGAACCCAAAGGATAGAAGCCTTTTTCAATACAGAAATTTTTATCAGACATTTCTTTGTAATGACGCATAAGTTCCAATTCCGTAACATCATTTAGTTTTATTTCTGTTGTTCTTGCTTGCATAAATACTCCTTAGATTCGATTAACTTAATTATATAACTTAAACGTTTTATATATATTAAGTTTTGTAACAAAATTAAAAAGATAAGGCAATTTGATATAAAAAATATACTTTATATATATACAAACACACTAACTACACACTAACCTTTTCTACACGAGAGTCAAGTAAAAATGATTTTCAAACCCTCAGGATTATCTTGAGGGTTTTTATTTTGCCCATTTTGATTAACCTTCATGTCTAATTTCTTTCACAAAATTCCTATGCAAAAATTACAAACATAGGAGGGAATGAGTATGCAAGAAAAATTTAACTTGTTGAAATGCAATATTTGCGGAAATATTGCAGAAATTGTGCATACAGGATATGGAAAACCTGTTTGCTGTGAAAAAGAAATGGAGCTTTTAGAAAATATTGAAGTAAACGAAGATAATCCGCATTTTGCTCATGTTGAAAAAATAAATGAAAAAGAAAGAAGAATTTATTTCAACCATGAAATGACAAAAGAACATTTAATTGAATTTGTTGAAGTTATTTCAAATGACAAACAATACCTAAAAAGAAAATACTTCAAAATCGGTCAAACTCCCGAATTGATACTAAAATGTGACTGCAAAGAAGGGTATTTTGTTAGGGTATACTGTAACATCCACAATGTTTGTACAACAAAAAATATAGAGGAAAAATAATGGATACAAAACTACAAGAAGAATTTAATAACAGGGTAAACATTGAATTTAACAGTGCTTATTTGTATTATGCAATGTCGACGTATTTTGATGAAATTTATATGTCAGGTTTTAGCAATTTTATGAAAGAAATAGCTTTAGAAAAATTATCTACTGCCCAAAAAATGTACAATTATCTGATTTTAAGAGATCAAAAACTTGTTTTTGAAAGAATAGAAGAACCGGACTCAGACTGGATAAATATTAGCGACATTTTTTCTATTTCTTTGTCCCATGAAGAATTTATTATAGAAAAAACAAAAGAATTGTATAAAACGGCAAAAAATTCAGATGACATTGGAACTATGGAGTTTTTGACAAAATTAATCACAAAAAGCGAATTACTCTTAAGTAGGCTAAGAAAAATTATCTTTAGAATCAAAAACTCAAACATTATTCCAACCAGTGTTGATTTTTTAGATAGAGAAAATTTAAGTGCGTGTTTAAATTAATTTTTTGCAGAAATTTTGTATAGGACAACTGCTGCAATTTGGTTTTTGCGGTTTACAGATATTTTGCCCCAAAGTCACAAGAAAAGTATTGAAATCAATCCAATATTTTTGGGGCAGAATTTTTCTCAATTCCATTTCTGTTTCATCAGGTTTTTTGGTTTTCACATATCCCAAACGATTGCAAATCCTATGCACATGTACATCAACACAAATCGCAGGAATGTTATACCCTTTTGTCAAGACAAGATTTGCGGTTTTTCTGCCTACGCCGTTGAATTTTATCAGTTCTTCTATAGTGTTTGGCACAACTGAATTATACTCTTCAACCAAAATCCTTGACAATTCGATTATTTGATGAGCTTTGTTTTGATAAAAACCTACAGGATAAATAGCATTCGCCAAATCCATAACATCTATATTCATCATATCTTTTGGAGTTTGGGCGAGATTTAGCATTCTTTTTGATGCACCAATTGTTATTTTGTCATTTGTTCTTAGTGACAAAATGCAACAAACAAGCACTATATACGGGTTTTTTATATTTTCCATAAAATCAACAAACTCAGAGTGCGTCAGTTTGTTATTGTAAAAATCGTTTTTTAAAATTTCAAAAATATTATCAATATCCATGGTAAAATTATACAAAAAAATAAAACAGGAGAAAACTATGTCAAATATTCAAGAAATAAACAAAGAAAATTTTGAAGAAGTTGTAATAAAATCTCAAATTCCGGTTTTAATCGATTTTTCTACACCTTGGTGCGGACCATGTAGAAAACTGACTCCTGTTTTAGAACAGATACAAAATGAATTTTCAAACGAAATAAAAATTGTAAAAATCAACGCTGATGAAAATATAGACATCGTTCAAGAATACGGCGTATCTTCTTTTCCTACTATCATTATTCTAAAAAACAAAGAAGTAAAAGAATTCATGGCAGGCTCTATGTCAAAAAGTGCCATTGTTTCAAATATCAAAAAGCATATTTAGTTTAGTATAGTTGGTTTAATGCATTAAATATTGCTTTTACGTTGGCATTTGCAGTAGATGTGTCTATTGCTCTGCCTATAATTTCTTTTCCATTTTCATCAAGCATAGAAATCGCACTCATCGCAGAAGCACCTGAGCCTTGTACATCTCCATCCAGAGAGTATTGCTTGTAGTAAGACAATTTTGCTCTATCAAATCCTAATTTCTTTAAACCATTCAAACAAGCATCCAACGGGCCGTTTCCTGTTCCGATGACTTGTTTTCTTTCGCCTTTAAAGTTGAAATACAAATCAAAAATACCTTTTTCAATTGGTTTAAAGGCAACAAATTCAAATGCACCTTTAATGTCACATATTTTATTAAAATACAAATCCAATATTTCGCTTTGCGATAATTCGCCTTTTTCTTGTGCCAATTTTTTTGCAAAAGGTGTCAAATATACTGATTCTTGTATTGTTATTGGATATTTCATAGATTTTATTATATCGTATATTGCAGTCTTGCCGCTTTGAGATGTAAAGCCAATCTTTTCATCGTCGTATCTGCCTATCAATATAGGATTTATAGGTCTATAAGCACCAAAATCCATATCTTTTGTTTTTATTGCTCCATCTTGGTGTATTCCTGAACGATGAGCAAGAGCTTCAGGACCTATTAATGGTGCTTTTTCGTATATTTTTGTATGACTCATTTGAGAAATCGTAAGTGCTGTTTCATATATTTTTTCTAAATTTATTTTTGTTTTGACTTTGTTATTGTATAGTGCAACTGCAACTTGGTTAAAGTCAGTATTTCCGGCTCTTTCTCCCAAACCGTTTAAACAACATTCCAACTGAGTTGCTCCATTGAAGTAGCTTTCTACTGTTGTTGCAGTCGCCATGCCCAAATCATTGTGATTGTGAACTGAAATAATAACATTGTCGCCAAGTGCATTATGCACTTTTTTCATCAAATCAATAAAAACGCTCGGACGATATCTTTCTACAGTATTTGGCAAATTAATTGTTGTTGCACCTTTTTGGACTATTTTTTTTAACGTTTCTATTACAAAATCAATATTTTCCCCGCAATCACCAAAATGCTCAACAGAAAATTCTATATCTATATTTTTTCCTAATTTATCAATTTCAGATTTTGCATATTCAACTGCATCGACAGCGATTTTTGCGACTTCATTCGGGTCTTTATTTAAAACATATTTCATATGAAAAGGAGACAAGGTAATAAAAGTGTGAAGTCTTGCTTTTTTGGCATCTTTTATCGCAAGCAAGGCTTTGTCTATATCGCCTTTATGGGCTCTTGCTAAAACAGATACAAGAACGTCTTTGCTTGCTTTTTGGGCTAATGCTTTACAAGAATCAAAATCCAACTGCGAAGAAGCCGGAAAACCAATTTCTACAGCATCCACCCCCAGAGCAACAATTTGATCAAAAATAAACAGTTTTTCTTGCAAATTCCAAGGTTTTTTTAGGGACTGATTGCCATCTCTTAGAGTAATATCATAGAAAAAGGGGTATCTTTGCATAATCTTAATATCCATTCTAGTTCATTTTTTGATTTTTTCTGATATAATCAATTCTAGGCTAAAAATACTACATTAGTCAACAAAACTTTTCAAAAGGAGGTTTATTGTAAAAAATTGTTAATCAAAAGCAAAAAGCTAGCAATTTTTTCAATTTACACATTTTATACAGACTGTGTTTTATAAAGAGAATTTATGAAAATTAACAACAACATTAACAGACAACAAAATTTCAAAGCATTAAAAATGCCAAATATCGGCAACGTTATTGAAAAACATCCAGGAGCAATTACAGCTTTAGCAGGTTCTTCCGTTATAGCTCAAAAACTTGTTATGTCGGGTTCAGAAGCAACTATTGGCCCTGTCATGGACATCGCCATAGGCAAAGCAATTACAAAAGCAACGGGAGAAAAGGATGGAAGAACAAATGACAGTTCAGAAAAGCAAGCGATAAGAACTTTTTCTCAGTCAGTAGGCGGCACAATAACAGGTATTGCAATTAGAGCAGTTTGTATTGGAGCTGCAACTTATGCTTGTTCAAAAGTAGGAGGCACAATTGCAAGCACTATTGCTGACAAAAACAACTCTTATTTAAAAGCTCAAAATGCACAAAAGTGGGGCAAATCAATAGGAGGTGCTCTTGCTGTTGGCGTTATGATGTTTACAAATTTTTTGATTGATGCTCCGTTTATCAACCAAATAAACAAACTGACAACTAGCGTTGTTAACAAAATCAAATCAAAAAATCAACCTCAAGACAAGGAGGTTAAATAATGTCAAAAGCATTGGAATTTTTTAATCCTACAAAAAAACAAGGATTTATGTTATTGGCTTTAAACGTTGCAGGTATGGTTTTTGCAGCAGCAAGCAACACTTTTGCTATCGCAAAAGATAAAGACACAAAACAAGAAGACAAAAAAGTCCTTATCCCCGCAGGAGTTGCAACCGGAGTCGCAAACATTGCAACATATTATGCAATAACAGCAAAAATAATCAAAAACTTTGAAAAAAATGCTGTTGAAAAAGTCGGCGGAGTGTTATCAGGAAATAAAAATACTCCTGACAAAATAATCGAATGTCCGAAAAATTTTGATTTAAAAGGTCAAGCAAAAGAATACGCAACAAAAGCAATCGAAAAAGCTCAAAAAGGCAAGTTCTTCGGCTTGTTTAAAAAATCTCCGGAAGACATTAGTACAATGGCAAAAACCTTTTTCAATGAAGCTGATGAAGGTTTGTTGAAAAGTGGCAACATAAAAGATGCTCTTAAAGATGCTCAACCTACAAAATATTGTATTGATTCTTTCCAATCAAACATAAAAGCCGGTGCCGGCGTGCTTGGTGCTTTCGTTGGTGCTGTTGTCGGTTGTGCTATTGTAACGCCGATAATACGTGATATCAGTGCATACGTTGTACAAAAAAAATTAGAAAAAAAAGAACCTGATATGCAAAACAAACCATATAGACCGTATTTTGATCCGGCTCACATAGGACAAGGAAAATATGGGGTTACAAACAAACAACCTCTTTCAATGCAAAGCTATATGACATTTACAAATGGCACAATGAAAATATAGATATCTATAAAAACAAAAATTTAAACGCAGAAAATTGAAATTTTTCTGCGTTTTTATAATTTCAAATTATCATAATGCAAATAGGATTTGTCACATTTTAATTATTTTGAACTTTTGATTTAAATTATTTTTTTTGAAAAAACTTCTTTTATTTTTTGATTTTTATTCGTATTTCAAAACTTCTGTTCCACGGCAAACTGTATTCTATCGAATCATAGTCGTATTTTAAAAATTCTGAAATTACTTTAGCGTTTTCATTTAACTCTTCTTTTTCATTGTTTAATTCAGACAAAAAATCTCTTTTTGTTTCTCTGATTGGTTTTCTTGAGATTGTTTGATATGCCCAATCATCCAAAAACCTTATCAATTGAAGCTTTTTAAACATGTTTTCACTATAGGATTTATTTTTTATTGCAATAAACTTGGCTATAGCAACAAAAATCGCACACCCTATTGTGTTTGCCGAAGTGTTATACCCACAATAACCATAGAAATTTTCTGTTCCATTGTCAAATATTTCTTTAATCAGTTTTTTATCTGCCCCGTTTGCATTATTTACATCTGCAATAAAATACGGTGTTTTTGGAAAATTTATATTTTTTTCAAGAAAATTTATTCTATCTCCCAAAACCCAATCGCCTTGTTCTGTTTTGAAGTTGTTTACAACAAGCGTCAAATCAGGTTTTTTGTTGTCCAAAATACAATTTGCCATTTCAATTTGAGATAGAACACAATTTTTTATTGTAATATCTTCATATTTTGAAATTTGATTTATAGAATTTTCTTCTATAAAAATCGGATTTATTTTTATTTTTTCTTTGTCATTCAATGCTCTAGACAAAAGCGCTAAAGGAATTTCATCCGCACCGGTTTTAACTTTTGCTGATTTAATATTTTCTTCTTCGATAATCGAAGAAAGCTCATCTGCCTCTTTTACATTCAAGCCATATTCAAAGCAATCATCTTTTGAAAATATCAAAGTATCAAAAAAGCCTTCCTTCGCCCAGTTTAGGTATATTTTGTTTATATCAAAATTTCTTTTTCTTGTTGCTATATAATCATCCAAAATTTCTTGAGGAATGTTATTTATTATATTTTGATGAAGTTTGTGAGTTTTTACAGACCAATCAAAAATTTCAGTTCCATAATCTTTCCAGTATTCTTTTTCTTCTTCATTGATATTGTTATTAGAAATACGCATTATAGAAGAGAAAGCAAGGATTTTTTTTGCTTTTTTAGATGCAATATCTTTAAATTTTTCAATTCTTTCTTTGATTTCTTCAAAAGTATTTTCGCATCTTCTCGAAGGAATCAACCCACCATAAGCAACTGTATCCAAAGAAACAACCAAATAATCTACCTTATCAAGACTCTCTAAAAAGTCAAAAAGTTGTCTTATGTTCGCACTAGAGTACAATCCGCCCAATGCCTCGATTTTGGGCATAAAAAACTCTATATTCTCATCTATCCTTAAAACATCCTCAATCAAATCATAACAAATAGGTCGATTATCGATAGGGACTATTGCTATTTTTTTCATAAACACATTCTATAATACAGAATAAAATGTTTCAATATTTTTTCTTTTTTATAATTACACCGTTTTTTATTTTTTCGGCAATGAAATAAAGCAAAATACTGCCTATAATCTCAAAAAAGGAGAAAATATGATAGTAGAATTAGATAACAAAAATTTTGAAAACGAAACAAATAACGGTTTGAAGTTGGTTGATTTTTATACAACTTGGTGCAAATTTTGTATAAACCAAGATTCAATTTTAAAAGAATTATCTAACAATGGTTTTTGGATTGGAAAATTAGATTGCGACAAACACTCCGATATTGCAACTTCTTACGGCGTAACCGGTTTTCCGAGTTTTATTCTTTTTAAAAACGGAAAAGTTATGACTCAGTTTGCAGGTTTTCACACAAAAGGACAGCTTTTGAATAAACTTGTAAGCTATATTTAACAAAACTTCACAAAAAAGTAAATTTTTATCCTTTACTTGCATTATATTTCAAGGTAAGACAATATTGTCTATATGGAGAAATATAATGACTATAAAACCGACTCTTTTAAAAACCAATCCGAATGCATTATTTGTTAATTACAATACCAATACAATCCAACCCCAAACAACAAATATAGCAAACAATACCCCTCCATTACAACAAACTGCTCAACCAAATACCACGCAAGCCCCCAAAAAAAGATTTCCTAAAGAAATTTTTAGGGTAGTTATTGGTGTTTCAGCAATAATGTTGAGCGTTTATCTTATTTCTTCATCAAAAAGCCAAAACAACAAAGCAATAAATGCAGAACTTGAAAAAATGTCAGCAGATTTGCAAGCAATGAAAGATGCTTGCGATTCTTCTGCCATAAATAAATTATCGCAAAGAATAAGCGAACTGGAAAACAGAATTCCTAATACAACAAAAGAAATGAACAAAATAACAAGAGATTTGGAAAGTTTGTCAAAAGAATTGGAAGGATTGAGAACAAGTAAGAAAGAAGACAAAATATCTATTATTTCAAAAGCTATAGAAAGTCTGACAAAACAAGTTGATGCTCTAAAAGAAAAACAAAAAAATCAATCTGATGCAACAAAAACTTTAAAAACTTTGCAAAAAGAAATTAAAGCATTGAAAGAGAAATCTAATTCAAAATCTACAGAAGCAATCCAAAGCTCTATTGAAGCACTTGAAAATCAAGCAAGTGAATTGCAAGCAGCAATTCAAAAAGCTCAAACATCAAGTATTGAAAATATAAACACAGCAACAAACAAAGGAATTGGCTATATTCGTGAAGCAAGCAGAACCGAAGTCGAACAATTAGATTCTATAGCGGCAAATATAGCAGCAAAAACCGAAGAATCCATCCAAACATTAGAAGATAGAGAAGAAGAAATAGCAGGTTTAATGCTGGGTAATGCAAAGAAAATGTCAAATGCATTAAGCAGAC
>CAKUUG010000045.1 GCA_934692665.1 uncultured Candidatus Melainabacteria bacterium
GTGTTATTCTGGGTAAAAAGTCAGGGTTAGAAGATATTTTATCTTCTAAATATTTGATTGTATTATCTTTGTCAATTGTATTAAGTTGAATTTGTGTTCCTAAATCTGTAAAAATTGTTTTTAGTTGTTGATTGTTGTACAATTTTCCTGTTTCTGTTTCTTTTTCTTTTAGAAGATTTATAATAGAATCCATGTCTATACTATCTGCATTAAAAAATTCTAAATAATGTTTAATTATTTCTTTTTTGTTTTCATTATTTGCAGGATCTATTGACATAATAATTTCAAATATTTTGTTATCATTTGTATCTATTCCTAATTTCAAAGGGTCATTTGTTGCACAAAAAACGCTACAATGGTATTTTTCTGAACAATCTTTGATAAAATCGCTAAATTCTTCCTTGATAACAGATGAGTTATTTATTAATCTGTCTATTTCGTCAATAAATATTATTGTTCTTATTCTATTGTTTTTGAAATTTTCTTCTGATTCTTGTGCTTTTTCTTTTAGTTCTGTCATAATTTTTCGTTGACGTTCCGGTAATTTTGATTGAAAAATGCTAAGTTTACAAATATTTGCTCCACTTTCTTCTGCAACAGCAGAAGTTATTGTTGTTTTTCCATTTCCATTTGGACCAAAAAATAAAATACTGTTTGGAATATCTTGAGTATCATCGCCTAGCTGCTCTTTTTTTATCTTGGTTATAAATTCTTGATAGCGTGTTTAGTTCGTTTTTATAGCCTGCGATTCTTCTAAAACCTCTTATATTTGCTTCATTTTTTAGTGAATTATTGTTTTCAGCCTGTTTTGCCGGAATTTTTGCTGCCAAATCATTAGCATTGGCTGTTTTTTCGCTCTTGTAAAATAAATCACCTGCTTTGTCATAGGTAGACATAAAGTTAATTTTTTGGGTATCTTTCGGTTCAAAAATTTCTTTTCGGAACTTAATCAATGAATGTGTTTGTTTTTCTTGTTCGAGAGTATTATTATTTTTCTTTATTCTTGTTCCATTAAAATGTATGCCTGTAAGTAAATTTACTTTCATTTTTTTCCTTTCTCTTATATCTGGCTATATAAAAAACCGACAGTTAAACTGTCGGTTTTTGGTTATGTTGAAAATTTTGAGGATAAAGATCGGTGGTCAATTTTTTTTGACACTCGGCAAATAAAAAGTATGCAAAAAAGTTTCGCTTTTTCATCTAATCCTCATTATTTTATTTGTTAGTATAATGAAGCTGAAAGAAAAATTTTGTGGGTGAAGGGGGTGATGTTTACAAAATTTTACAAACTATTAGTATGTTCTTTCTTTGAAGGCACTGGTTTTTAGGACGTTGATGTATTTGTTATTTAAATGTGCCCAATCGAATAAAATTATGCCGTTTAGTTTTAATTTTCTGATTATATGAATTTGTTTTAACAAATCTTCAGGGTCTGATTCGATAAAGCCTGCAAAAAGTCCGGGGTAAACTTTTGCGTCGTTGCCTGTTTTTCTTTTTATTTCTTCCAGCATTGTTTTTGCAAGCTCATCGTCGCTAGTCAAAATCAAAGGTGTAATGCCGTCTAGGTATTTTTTGTCTACCCATCTTGTCCAGTCTTGGTGTTTTGTTTGGAGAGAAACTCTATAATCCGGAAAAATCACCGCTGTTATGGTTTTTTTCTTGCTTCTTACTATTACAGAAGCCTTTTGCACGTATGATGTTATTTTGTCTTGTCTATATTCGCACCAGTCGTCCCACAATTTTGTCTTTGGTTCTATTTCGATAGGGTCAACTTCAAACACTTGTTTAAATTCTTCTCTTGCAAAAGGTGTATAGCCCCATTGATTGTTGTAATTTTCTTTTGCAATATTAGGGTATCTGACATAATCAATATTAACGCCATCAACATTGTATCTAGTCACTATTTCTGAAATCAAAGCTAAAATGAAATTTGTGACTTCGGGATTTGCAGGGTCTAAAAAATACCCGTTATGTTCATTCGGATGAGAAACATATCCTTCAAAATCCGCTTTTTGCTTTGTTCTGTTTTGCCAAGTCGGTTGAACAGCTAAAATTGATTTTGGGTTTAATTCCGGAGGTTTGTTTCCTACATAAAAACTTTCAAACCACGTGTGGACTTTTATTCCACGTTTGTGAGCTTCTGAAGTCCAAGCCTCTAAAACATCGAAATTGAATTCCGGATTTTGTTTTTCAAAACCATAAGATTCCATTGTTTTTGAAGGAAAAATCGTTCTTCCATGGTAATAAGTTTCAAGAAAAACATTGTTTATGCCGACAGCTTTTATGTTATCGAGAGTTTTTTGAACTTCCAGTAAGTTTTTTTGCGTCGGTCTAATCCAAGTCCCTTTTAATTCGTTTGGAACATATGGAACTGTGTAACGATAGGCAATTGTAGCGTTTTCTATTGATTCTTTAGCACATTCAAGAGAAGTTGTTGAATCGTCTTTTAGCGATTTTTTGTACTGTTGTTTTGCTTTTTTAAGATAATAATAAATATATCTGTCATCTCTGTTATCAAAGTCGTTTTTTGTTGATATAAGAGTGTTTTCGACTTCTTCTATTTTTGATTTTGCAAAAAATCTATAACTATCAATTGTTGTATAAGCTTTTAATTGTCTATCTATGATTTCTACTTTTGTACCTATTTTTAAATTGTCGCCAATCCATTTTTTTGCACTTCCATGTCCTGAAATTACAAAGCCATCTCTTGGAATGTAAGAATTTGCACCTGTGAGTTTTGTGACTATACCATCAACAACAACCGCTTCTTTTCCAAATTCGTTCGTGCCTGTTGTTTTTCCAAAATTTTTCGTATAAATAACAAGCTGATTTGCACCTCTATATCCAGGGTACGTGTTTTTCAAAATTTCTTCATCATCAGGATAGATGGCGTTGATTCTTCTTGTTGCTTCAGACAGAATTCCATCTTTGATGTCTGAAATTTCTATATTTGTTTGTTTTTCTTTTTTTGGTTTTTCGATTTTTTCAACTTTTTTTGTTGCGTATCTTTCAGGATGTTTGTTTTTTTTGCTTTCGATTCGATTTATTATGATTGTTTCGTTTGGCTGTTGAATTTTTATGTTTTCTATTTTTTGTGTTTGGTTTTCTTTTGTTTTTGGACTATAGAGGAGATTGTCTTGTTGTTTTGTTTCTTTGTAAATGATTTTTTCTTCTGTTAAAAAACTATTCAAATCTCCCGTTGTAATAGAAGCACTATCTGCAAAAGCCGGTGCTAAAAACAAAAGAAACAAAAAAAATATGATTTTAAAATTGTTAATGATTTTCAAAAATTTCCCTCAAGATTTAATTTATACTAAGATTTTATAACAAAAAATTCAACACTACAAAAATAATAGTATATATATTGGAATAAAAACTTTACTCGTTTATTAATATTCTTTAATAAATTGCCATTTTCTAAATTAAAATTATATAATATTAGTGGGGATTTATAGCGTAAACGGAACATTTTGTGAACAATTCCAAAATCGATAATTTTAATGAAATAAATTTAAGCAAACTGACTGCATCTATAGAAGATACAGTTAAAGTTGCAATAGAAAATTATTGGGAATTGGACAATATCAGAGTAAAAACCAATGCTATAAACAACTTTAGAGATTTTAGGCAAGAAACCGTTATTTCTAAAATAAATTTTTTCTCTAGCCAAGTAAAAGTCCAAAACCACAGACCGGTGATTTTTCGACTATGCGAAGAATTTGTTAACGATATATTGACAAAAGTCTTGAAAAACAATCCTATTCCTTTTAGTTTGCAGAATTTGACAGAGCTTGAAATTAGGATTTTGAACAGTTTCTGTGAATTTTTGTACAAAAAAATTGACGCTATTTTAGTCCCCACAACCGAAGTTAAAATTACCGAGCAAAGCGATAAAAATATAAATGTAGTTTTGTTTATTTCGCTTGTTGAAGGTGAATGTTCAAAAATAATGCTATCAATCCCCCAAGATAGATTCAAATTTGAACAATTGAAAAAAGTAGTTTCATTCAAGGATGAAAACTTCTTGACGTCTTCTTCTATCGTAAAAATTAAAGCCGGAAGCTCAAAAATCACACTTGATGAACTGAAAAACTTGAGTACAGAAGATATTGTTCTTCTCGAAAACAGCAATTCAACAAAATTGACCCTTGTGTCGGGCGGATTGACGAAGGTTTTTTCAATAAAAGCAGACCCGTCTTTGATTTTGAATATAGAAACAGATGAAAATGAAGATGAAAACGATACAAATAGAGTTTTGTCAGATGATGAGGTAAATATGGAAAAAAATCTCTGGGATGATATCCAAATAGAAATAAATGCTGAATTTGAAAAAGTTAAAATGACAATAGGCGAACTAAAACAAATCACACAAGGACAAATTGTGGATTTGGGTTCTGTGTTTGACAATGAAATTTCACTTTTTGTCGAAGATAAAATTGTTGCAAAAGGTCAATTGGTTATTATCAATGACAAATATGCCGTAAAATTGAACAAAGTATTTTCACCCCAACAAGCCGCTAAACCCCCGATTCAGCAGGCAAAACCCCAAACAGCTGCCCCAAAACCACAACCGACAGCTCAAAAACCACAAACAGCTCCCAAACCGCTGCCCCATACAGCACCCCCAAGACCCCAAACAGCAGCTGTAAAACAAGCTCCGCATCCTGCACCACGTCCGGCTCCTGCGGCACCAAAACCACAACCACAACCCGCTCAAAAAGAAGATTTTGACTATTCAGATTTTGAAAAATAAAAGGAAAAACATAAATGATAACATATTTGACAGCTTTCATATTTTACACCCTTGCAATGGTTGGAATTTTGTTGCTCGGGTTTGTTGTATATAAAAAATTTAATTTTCCAACAAAATACAACACCAACGGTTTAATCAAGATTGTTGATTCTTGTAGTATTGGTGCGAAAAAAAATCTACTTGTCGTAAAAATCGGAAACGAGAGGTTTTTGATTGCTTCAGGACTTGAGCATACTACTTTTTTGGCGAAATTAGACAACAATTCTACAAAACAAACAAACAACATTGAACAAAATATTGAACAAATTGCAAAAACTTCGCAACATTCTTCTTATGCTGCTATAGAAAACAAAATTAAGCCTCAACAAACCCCGATTTCTAAACCACAAGAAGAAAAAGACATCTATGATTTTCTTTATTCGCAAAGCAAAAAACTGGAAGAAGAAAGATATTCTTCAAACAATAACAGAATGCCTCAAAAAAATTCTTTAGACGATAACAAAAATGTCTTGAAAGAACTTTATGCAAAACAACCAACTCAACAAGTTCAAGACAGCATTAATTCAAGAAAACAACTAATGCAAGAATTGTTGAACGAAATTCATCAAACAAAACTAAAAACAGGGAGTAAAATGTAATGGATAATATTTTAAAAGATATAAATCCCGTTATACAACTGTTGATTGTAATGGCGACATTTTCTTTGTTGCCGTTTGTGTTTGTTTCTATGACACCTTTTTTAAGATTTACAATTGTTTTTTCAATGCTAAAAACTGCCATGGGAACAAATTCAGTTCCGCCTGCAATCACGATGGTCGGTTTGTCGTTGATTTTGACTATTTATACGATGGCACCTGTCTTTGACAATATGTACCAAGCATATCAAGTGCCTTACAAAAAAAATCAAAATATGATAGAAGCACTGAATGCTTCTTCAAAACCACTGAAAGAATACATGCTGAAACAAACCAGACAATCAGATTTGGTGTTTTTTGTTGAAAAAACCAGACACTATGCACCAAAATCCCCTGATGAATTGACTCTGTGGGAAGTAGCTCCGGCGTATATTGTTTCTGAATTAAAAACAGCATTTGAAATAGGTTTTATAATTTACGTGCCGTTCATTGTTCTGGATTTGATTGTGGCGAATATTCTTCTTGCTCTGGGGATGTTTATGTTATCGCCCCAAATCGTATCAACGCCGTTTAAATTGCTTATATTTATTGCAGTTGACGGCTGGAGTTTAATTGTAAAAGGACTTGTGGAGAGTTTTAACTAATGGAAATACTCGTAGAATATCTTGCTAAAGGTTTTATGACGATGTTGACTGTTTCTATGCCTTGTGTATTGGTGGCGGCAGGAGTCGGGCTTGTGGTCGGTATTTTGCAAGCCGTTACACAAGTACAAGAACAAACAATTGCTGCAGCACCGAAGATTTGTCTGGTGTTTCTTTCTATTGTTGTAATGGGTGGATATTTTCTAAAAATAATAACAAACTACGTCTACGAAGGTGTAAATCTTGCTTTTCAAGTAGTCCCAAAAAATGAATCTTATGTTATCCCATCAGACTATTACAAATATACAAAGCCATTCAGCATAGAAATGCAAGACAAAATCAACGAAAATAGAAGTTTAAACAAAGCACTAATCAATCAAGGAAATATTCCTTGGGACAAAAAAGCAACAAAACACCAAATCTACATAAAATCAAAACAAACAAATTCAGTTGAACCAAATTTCATTGAAAAAATGAAAATAGGAAGATAAGATGGATGAAATTCTAAAACAATTTGCAATTTTATTTCCTGAAATAAATACTGCTCTAGGCAGCGGTATTATGGTGTTTTTGAGAATTGCAGGTTTGTATCGTTTTGCACCTTTGTTCCAAAGAAGCGAAATACCTACAATGGTTCGTATGTCTTTTGCAATAATCACAACAGTAATTATTGTCGGCATTATTCATCCTGCACCTATTCCAAAAGACTGCCCTATCGGATTGTGTATGTTTTTGAATTTTATGTTTGGGGCTTTAATCGGCTATGTTTCAAACTGTATTTTAGCTGCCGTGCTTGCTGCAGGCGATATGATAAATACACAAATGGGTCTATCTTCTGCAATGGTAATGGACCCATCTACAAGAAGCCAAGTAAGTGTTATGGCGAGTTATTTTTCTACTTTGGCATTGTTGATTTTTGTATATTCGGGTGGAGTTTATTGGCTAATCAATGCTTTAATCAAGAGTTTTCAAATATATCCCATGTATGTTGTCAATTTTCATTTTGAAAAAATAATAAACGTTCAATATTTGAGTGAAATAACCGGAGAAATATTATTTACGGGTTTGCATTTGGCAGGCCCTGTATTGCTTGCTACTTTGGGGCAAGATATTATTCTTGGAATAATATCTAAAACTGCCCCACAAGTAAACGTTTTTTCTTTGAGCTTTTTATTCAAACCCGTAATGGGTGCTTTTATTTTGATTGTGATTTTGCCTATGCTAATAAATGTAATAACAGATTATTTAGTTAGGCATGCGGCGATATTTTGATTATTTTGTGAAAGTAAAGTTTTCATCTTTAAAATCAATGTGTATCGTGTCGCCATCATTAAATTCACCTTTCAAAAGAGCTTTTGACAATGGGTTTTCGATTAATTGTCTTATTGTTCTTTTTAGCGGTCTTGCACCATAAATAGGATTGTAGCCTTTTATTGCCAACTGTTCTTTAGCATCAGGTGTGATTTCGATTTTCATTTTTCTTTCTTCTAAAAGTTTTTTCAAATATTCCATTTGAATATCAACAATAGAAGATAGATTTTCTAGAGTCAAAACATTAAAGAACACTGTTTCATCGATACGATTTAGAAATTCGGGTTTGAAATATTGTTTCAACTGTTCCATAATTTCTGCTTTTTGTTGTTCTTTGTTTTTTTCGCCCATCATACCTTTTAGGGTATTATCCAGAATAGTTGTTGATGCAATATTAGAAGTCAAAATTATGATTGTATTTTTGAAATCTACAGTTCTGCCTTTTGAATCAGTCAATCTGCCATCATCAAAAATTTGTAGCATTATATTAAATACATCAGAATGTGCTTTTTCTATTTCATCAAAAAGAATAACAGAATAAGGTTTTCTTCTAACAGCTTCTGTCAATTGACCACCTTCATCGTATCCGACATATCCTGGAGGAGCTCCGATTAAACGTGCAACAGAGTGTTTTTCCATATATTCAGACATATCGATACGAATCAAACTGTCTTCATCAAGAAACATAAATTTAGCCAAAGCCTTTGCAAGTTCGGTTTTACCAACACCTGTTGGTCCTAAGAACAAAAACGTACCCAATGGACGTTTTGGGTCAGACAATCCGCTTCTTGCACGTCTGATTGCATCAGACACTACGTTTACTGCTTCGTCTTGTCCTATTACTTGTTTGTGCAAAACTTCTTCCATTTTTAGAAGTTTTTCAGATTCTTCTTCAACCAATTTTGCAACCGGAACACCAGTCCATTTTGAAATTATTTGGGCTATATCTTCTTCGTCTATTTCTTCTTTTAACATTGTATTTTTGTGTTCCAAATTTTTACAATCTTTCAATTGTTGTTCAAGTTCAGGCAATTTTCCGTATTGAAGTTTTGCAGCAAGTTCCAGATTGTAGTCTCTTTGGGCTTGTTCGATCTGATGTTTTACTTTTTCTATTTCTGATTTTATTTCGACCTCACCTTTTATTGATGATTTTTCTTTTTCCCATTGAGCTTTTAAAACTTCAGCTTTCGCATTTACTTCGTCTAAAAGTTTTTGAACTTTTGCGATTTTTTCTTCGTCGTTGTCGTCTTTTAGAGATTGAAGTTCTATTTTTAACTGCAATTTTTGACGTTCAAGTTTATCCAATTCTTCGGGCATAGAATCTATTTCTATTCTTACTGCACTGGATGCTTCATCTACAAGGTCAATTGCTTTATCCGGCAAAAATCTGTCTGTAATGTATCTTGCGGACAATTTTGCTGCTGCAACAAGAGCAGAATCTTTTATTCTTATTCCGTGGTGAACTTCGTATTTGTCTTTCAAACCTCTCAAAATAGAAATCGTATCTTCGACTGTTGGTTCATCAACCAAAATCGGTTGAAAACGACGTTCTAGGGCAGGGTCTTTTTCGATATATTTTCTATATTCGTTTATTGTCGTAGCACCCAATGTTCTTATTGCACCACGAGCAAGCATTGGTTTTAATAGGTTGCCTGCATCAGCTGTACCTTCAGCACCGCCTGCACCGACGACTGTGTGAATTTCATCAATAAACATTATGATTTTGCCGTCTGATTTTTCGACTTCTTTTAAGACCTTTTTCAATCTTTCTTCAAATTCACCTCTGAATTTTGCTCCTGCAACCAAAGCACCCATATCCAAAGAAATCAAAGTCGTGTCTTTTAGGCTTTCCGGTACATCTCCTCTTATTATTCTTTGTGCCAAACCTTCAACAATAGCGGTTTTTCCGACACCTGCCTCCCCTATTAAACAAGGATTGTTTTTTGTTCTTCTGTTTAATACTTGTACTATTCTTCTTATTTCTTCATCTCTGCCGATTACAGGGTCTAGTTTGCCTAGAGTTGCTTGTTTTGTTAAATCTATTGAATATTTTTCTAATATTTTGAAATCTTCGTCAGCGTTTTTTGAGTCCACTTTTTTTCCTCCTCTGATGTTTTTCATAGCATTTAGGATTTTGTTTTCTGTTAATTCAAATTTTGTTGTGATTCTTTTTATGTCGTTATCTTCGATATTCAACATAGAAAGCAAAATATGTTCCGGAGATACAAATTTGTCTTTTAGAGTTTGTGCTTTTTCGTTTGCTTTTTCAAACAAAGTCATACAGTTTTTTGAAAAATAGATTTTATCTGTCATTGTGTCTGTTTTTGGCAAATTGTCTACAATGTTTTTCAAATCTTTGACAAACAAATTGTTATTTAATTTTAGTTCATTAAACAACAAATCTATACTTTCTATCGAAGATGAACACATAGAAAAAAGAATATGAATGGGTTCTATCAATGTGTTGTGATTTTCTATCGCCAAATTTTGCGATTGGAAAATAAGTTCTTTTGTTGAATCTGTAAAGTTGTCAAACATTATTGCTACCTTTTTTAAATCCTTACATTATCATGTTATAAGGAAAATTTACAAAACTTCAAAAAATTAATCTTATTTTAATTATTTAGACAATTTTTTATTCCAAAATTACTTTATATATCCATAGCACGAAAAGAGGAGATATATAAATTATGAATTCATCAGATGTAACAGGTAATAATGGAATACATAAAACAACTTTTACTCGTTCAAACAGTGTCAATATAAGTACCAAAAAAGACGAAAAAACAGGCTCTGTGTTTCTCTATAGAGATGATTCGCAAAAACATACAAGAGAAACTTATGTTGATTTTGAAGGAGATGGAAAATTTGATTCTGCTACTTATTTTCAAGATGATGAAAGTGGAAAATGCCAACAAACCCGTTTCGACTTTGATTTTGATGGAAACATAGATGAAACATTAAAATTCATATATGACGAAGGTGGGAACTTGAATGCACGATATACATACAATGGTGACGGAGCCGAAGGTGAGCCTGTCGAAAAAATGTATTATGCAAAAACAAAAGCAGAATAGAAAGCTCCAAAATGGAGCTTTTTTTAATTATTTACATTGTTAATCAAATTATTAATCAACTGTTTTGCAACTCTAGGCGAAGTCGAGCCTTTTTTGAGGGCGTATTTTTGGGCTTCTTTTATTATTGTTTCGTCATCTAATTCAACATGCATATCATGAGCAATTGAAAGAACGATTTCTTTATATTCTTCGTTGTTTGGTTTTTGGAACAACAAGTTTATTCCGAATCTTTCTGATAGAGAACTTATTTCATTAATTGTGTCTTTGAGATGAATTTCGTCACCTTTTCTAGAGGCAAAGTTTTCTTTTATCAAATGTCTTCTGTTTGATGTTGCATAAATTACTGCATTATTCGGGCATTGAATTAAAGAGCCTTCTAAAATCGCTTTTATTGTAGATAGAGAATCATCGTCATCCGAAAAAGAAATATCGTCTGCAAAAATTACAAATTTATATGGCAAATTCATCAATTTTAGGTATAGTTTGTCCAAATTTATTAAATTGTCTTTAAAAATTTGGATGATTTTTATTTCTTTAAATTCATTCAACAAAGCTCTGATACTCGTCGATTTTCCACATCCGGCATCACCATACAACAATATATTGTTAACTTTTTTGCCTTTTATTAAAGAAGAAGTGTTGTTGTATAAAACTTCTTTTTGCTTTTTATAACCTTTTAATGAATTGAAATCCATTTTTTCTTCGATTTTAACCGGTTCTATTTCCAGATTTTTGTTGAAAATGAATGTTCTGTTGTTTTCAAAAATTTCTTCTGTTTTTGGGTTTTCAAATTCATTAATCGAAAAATTAACTATACCGGTTTTGAAAAATGGCATATTATCAATCAAAAACCCGTATTCTGTAAACATTGTTTTTAGGATTTGTTTCAAATTTAGGACATTTATTTGTGCTAACGATGACAAAACCAAAAACTCTTTTTCAATTTCTATTTTGTTTTTGGGATTTATTTTTTCTCTTAAAGCCAAATTCTTTAAATAAATCGAAAAATTCTCTATTTGTTTTTCTTTCATGAAAAACAAAAACTCTGAATAACTATCAAAAATAGCTTCTAGGGTAGAATTTTCTACAATTTGTTTTAAAAATGAAAGGAAACTTTTTATTATTTTGTCATTTTTGATATTTTTAAAATAAATCAAAAAATACGTTGAAAGATAAAGTTGTTCAAGCTGTTTTTTGTTCATATTATTTCTCTATAAAAATCACTAATGATTCAGGATTTAGGATATATTTGTCTTCTATGTAATTTTTTGCATTTAAATCAATATTATCGAATATTGTTGTATCGAGGCAACTGTACCAAGATTTGTTTTCTAGGTTTTTTGGCAGAGTCATAAGCATTTTTTCTTCACTTTTGCTTGTTGCTAAATAAATTCTATTTTGAGAAGAATTTATTAAAACCCCAAAAAACAAATCAAATCCGTTGTTCCAATATCCGCTATTGTCAAAATCGGCAATTTCTCCATTATCATAATGATATGTTAATGATTGGACAAATTCTTCGCTTCTGAATATAGAATTTTCGTTGCGGAATTTGATTAGGTTTCTTATATATTCCATTATTCTGTTTTCAAAAGTGTTGGATTTTATGGCTTTTGTCCAATTTAAATAATTCGTCGTGTCATCTTTGTTGTAGCTGTTATTGTTGCCGTTTTTACTGTGCATGATGATATCGCCGATTTGTATCATCGGCATTCCATACGACATAAACAAAAATGCCAATTGTTTTCGAATGGCGTTTTCTTGGCGTTTTTGGTTGCTCCAATAATCTCCGCAAATTTCCCAATCTGAGCCTCCTTGGGTTGATTGGCTTTTTCTTGTAAAATTGTTCAAATCAAAAAGGGTAAAACCATCATGAGAAGCAATATAGTTGATTGATTTGTTTGCACCTTTGAATTTCGATGGAGTACCTTCTATGATTTCTCTCATTTGGCGAGGAGTTGTCTCTGTGGGCTTTAGAGTGATTTTTCTTATTGTATCTCTTGAAATATCGTTCCATTCTGCCCAATAAGACGGAAAATTGCCCAATTGATAACACTCTCTGCCGCCACAAGTCCAAGGTTCGGCAATCAAGATTATGCCTTCTTGAGCTTGGTTGAAATCGTCTACAACGTTTATTCCTTTGGCTTTTAGGCGGTCTTTTAGAGTGTGAGC
>CAKUUG010000046.1 GCA_934692665.1 uncultured Candidatus Melainabacteria bacterium
CTACTGCTGGTGTTTCACCGTTTTGGTTTTGTTCTACTGCTGGTGTTTCACCGTTTTGGTTTTGTTCTACTGCTGGTGTTTCACCGTTTTGGTTTTGTTCTACTGCTGGTACGCTACTTGGGTCTGCCGGAGCTTCTGTAGTTTCAGGTATTACAACATCTGGTATTTCATATCCTAATTCATTAGTTGTTGTTACAGTTGTTGCACCCTCTGGAGTTGTCATACTAGCTTCTCCGTTTGGACCTGTTACGATTATAGTTCCATCAGTATATGTTATACTTTTTGAACCTTCTCCGTCATCTACAACTATAGTTCCATCAGGATATGTCATACTTTTTGGTCCATTTGGGTTATTTGGATTATATACGGTTGTTATTCCTGTTGCTGGGTCGTATACACTTGGTAATCCGTTTTCTTGATTGATTGTGATTTGTAGTCCATTATTACTTTTGGTTTCGTTTTCGCTTTCAGCTTGCCCAGGTTCATAATCATATATATTATTTCCACCGTTAGGATTTTTTACAGGGTCTCCGCAAACAACTGAGGAGTTGTCTGGGATTTCTGGATCGCTATCTGGGTCAGAGCTGCTATCACCGTTTGAGTCTTCTTCTTGCTTTTCTTCTGAGTCAGAGTTGCTATCACCGTTTGAGTCTTCTTCTTGCTTTTCTTCTGAGTCAGAGTTGCTATCACCGTCTGAGTCTTCTTCTTGTTTTCCTTCTGGATTAGAGCTGCTATCTTCAAATTTACCTATAGTGTCATCACCTTGTACTTTGTCACCTTCTTGTGAAGGTTCTGAAGCATCAGATGAAGGTTCAGAAGGAACAGTAGATGGTTGAGAAGGATCAGTTGATGGTTCAACAACCGTAATATCATTACCAGGTTGTTCTATTTCTGGCTCGCTTACGCAAGGTGCTTCTGTTTCAGATGGTGGAATATCCGGTTCTGATGGTTGAGTTGGTGGTGTATCCGGTTCTGTTTGAGATGGTTGAGTTGGTACTGGTGTTTCAGATGGTTGAGTCGGGGTTGGTGTTTCAGATGGTTGAGTTGGTGGTGTATCCGGTTCTGTTTGAGATGGTTGAGTTGGTACTGGTGTTTCAGATGGTTGAGTCGGGGTTGGTGTTTCAGATGGTTGAGTTGGTACTTCTGATGGTGTATCCGGTTGAGTTGGTACTTCTGATGGTTGTGTTGGTTGTTGAGGTGTTGTTGGTTCCGGTTGTGGTTGAGGTGTTGTTGTTTGAGGTTGTGGTTGAGGTGTTGTTGTTTGAGGTTGAACTTGTGCTGCTTGTACAGGTGCAGCTTCATTTTTTACCATTACCATGAAGTTACTTCTTTGAAGCTTGAATGTTGCATCATAATTTTTAGTTCCATTTTCAGTAATAGGGACTTTGATATTTGAATATAAGTTTAATTTTGTTACATCAAGGTTTCCATCTTGGTTAAACAAATCGCTATCGAACCAAACATTGTTGGTTGAGCTATTTGTTGCTGCTAGTTGTTGAATAGCGGTTTTACCTAGCTCTACTAAACTGTTGTATTTGGTTAATAAATCTGTATGTTGTGCTTTTACGTCATCACTAAGTTCAAGTACATCTTTTATTGTTTTTCCGCCAGTATCATCACCAAAACATTCTGCTATAAGTTCATTTCCTGCTGTAGTAATAGAATCATACAAACTTACATTGCCATCTGTTCCGTTAGAATCTTGGTATTGTACATAACGTAACAAATCCATATAGCTTGCGCCATTTTGTGTATCTCCATCTGCATTTACTAAATCAGCATAGTTAACGCTTTCTTGCGAAACAGATAAAATTGAAGAAGAATAATTGCCTGTTGTTAGTGCTTCTTGTTCTAAATCTTTTTCTGAATAATCTTTTGCATTTAAGAATGAAACAGATGTGTCAGGAGTTTTTAGAGATTCTAATTTTTCTGGATTGTCTCTAGCAGTTTCTGCCAATCTAACAAGTACATCTTGCGGAGTGAAATCTTTTTCCATATTTTGGAAAATTTCATCATTATCATGGTCATTAGCTATAGCATATAAGATATTCATACCTGCAGGAGTGGTTAATAGTTCGTCTTTTGTTAATAGACGTTTTTGTCCATTTTCATCTTCTTTTGTTAAGCTATATTGTTCAATGATGCTGTTTGCGATGTTATTTTGGACTTCGTCTTCATTTAAGGATAATGCAAATCCGTCTTTTCCATCAATTAAATTAGCTATCTCAGTATCACTATACCCTAATTTTTCGAGTGCTTTTGTGATATCTATTTTATCATCTACTTCGATATTATTTTTATCCCAATCTACACCTGGGTTTTTTTCTGAAAAGGTTAGATTTGTCATATCTTCGTTATTTATCACATCATTAAGACCTGAAGCTCCTTGAGTAAGTTCAGTCATAACTTTAGAAAGACCACTAGTATCTCCTTCTTGAACTGTGTATATAACTCTTTGTTCAGTTGTTCCTGCAATATTAGACAAATCTAAGACATTTGATGTCATAGATATATTGTTGTTGTCTTCATTTCCATCGTTAGCTACAAAAAGTATTGTATCTGACATTCTGTTTAAAACTTCATTGTCATTATCTAAATTGCTTATATCGTATTTAATGCCATTTGATTCTGCTATGTCTTTTAGTGATTCTGTTAAGATTTTTGTATCGGTTTCTGATAAATTTTCAAAATCATCTACATCAATACCATAAGTTGAAGCTACTTCTTCTAACAAAGCTGTTCTTGCAGTAGTTTTGCTTTCATTTTCTACTCCTATAAATTCATTTAAATCATCAAACATTGTTTCAGTGGCGTCATTTTCTTGCTCTTTTATTACTTTATAAATATCATCATTTAAATTTAATCCTTGTTCAGAATTGAATTCAATTTCTGTACTAAGAGTTTGGTCTTCATTTTCTGCATAACCTAAACTTGTAACATTTAAGTATGTTAAATTGCTGAGGTCAACTCCGTCTGATAAATCTGCATTAAGAATTGCTTCTGGAGCAATATCGTAAATATCTCCTATATTTTCAGACATTTTGTATTCATTGTTGTTGTAGCTTGTTTTTATACCATCAACAACACTTTCAGCAGCTTCTTTTGAATAACCTTTATTATTCATAAGCCATTTAACAGCTGCAGTAGTGTTAGTTCCGTATTTATCTTCAGATTCGGCTGCAGATTTAACATAACCTGCTATTTCTTTTATTGAATCTGCATTATCACTATCATAAACATCAATGCCCAATGCATCAGCAATTTGGTAGTTTTCGTAGCTATCAGCTATACTTTTCATAAATTCTTCATTATTTTGGTTTTGGTCTACCAATGCCCAAGCAGCTTCATTCATTTCATCTGAATAGTCTGAAATCGATGGAATTAATTTTTCTTTGTCATTTTCATCAATTTTATGGTTACCATCATATTCATCGGGTTCATAAGTTGCATAAGTTCCTTTGATTAAACTTTTAACGGTTTTGTCAGTATCATCATAAAAATCTGCTTTAACTTGTCCAACATTATCTGTTTTTGCTCCATGGGAGTGATCGCCGTCTTTTGTGATTGTTGTAGAACCTACATCTTCTTTTGTTCTAGATTCTACTGAGTAAGAATATTCCATAGCATCTTCTGCGGCAGATAATGCATCTGTTCCTTCTTCTGTAGTTTTAATAGCTTTATCTAATTTTGTTTGTGCTAAATTTAGTTCATCTTGTGCAGATTTAATTTCTTGTTCGCGAGCTGATAATTCATTTTTCCAGTCTTCTAAATCATTTTCATATTGTTGTTGCGCTGAAGAGTTTTCGACATCTGGTAATCCTTTATAATTTGATTCAATAGGTTTTTTATCTAAGAAACTGTAATATTCTGTTTGTAAATCAGACAAGTTAGCACTTTTATCATTGACATCACTTGTTAAATCTTCCAAAGTAGTTGGTTCAGTATTTTCTTTGACATCAAAAGCTGAACTTGTATTATTATCATTTAATTGTGTTTTATCTAGCCATAAAACTGGTTTTATTTCTTTAAAAATTTTTCCGATACCATTTAGGTTCATCTTAACTACCTTCCTTTTCTTGTCGCTCCATTTAGTTTTTTATTTCCACATGGAATATTTTATTAAACGTAAAAGGTACATTTTCTTCACAAAACTTTACAAAAAGCTCGTTAAAATTTAACAATTTTCTTTTTTGAAGTTTTTTTGATAAAATCAAATTAAGAATTTTAGGGGAATGTTGTGAAAGAAAGAGTAGCATTACTAATAATAATTACAATTTTAATCACGTTTTTGATTGTTTTTCAAAACTACTTTAATACAATGTGGGCAATAATTTCTCTTATTTGTTTTATGTTTTTGTATTCGTTTTATATGTATTGTGTGCAAAAATACCAAAAAAGAAAACAAAAGAAAAATCCCCCAATCGTCAACTATGACTATCATCCTTTTGTTTCTATAATGATTCCTTGTCACAATGAACAAGATGTTATTGAAAAAACAGTCGAAAACATCTCAAAACTCGACTATGACAAGTATGAAATTATCTTGATAGATGATAGAAGCACTGATTCAACCCCTGAAATACTAAAAAAACTGGAAAGCGAAAACAAAAACATAAAATTTTTAATCAGAAACAAAGATGCAAAAGCAGGAAAATCAGCTGTATTGAATGATGCAATGAAATTAGCAACAGGAGATGCTATTCTCGTTTTTGATGCTGATGCAAAAATTAACCCTGATTTTCTAAAAGAAATGCTTCCAAAATTAGAACCGGCAGACGTTGGCGCTGTGCAAGCTCAAAAAATAATAATAAACGTAAAACAGAATTTTTTGACACAATGTCAATACAATGAATACATTTTAGATACTCACCTACAAACAGGCAGAGATGCAGTAAGAGGTGCAGTAGAATTGAGAGGAAACGGCGAACTAATCAAACGCCAAGCACTCAACAGTATCAATGGCTGGAACGAAGAAACAATCGTCGATGACCTCGATATGTCAACAAGATTGCACATAAAAGGCTGGGATATCAGATTCTGCACAGAAACCCAAGTTTTTGAAGAAGGGGTCGTGACATTCCCTGCACTCATCAAACAAAGACGTCGCTGGGTAGAAGGGTCTATTCGCCGTTATTTAGAATATGCAAAAGATGTCTTAACAACAAAAGACATGTCTCTTCGTGTCGGGTTTGATTTGATTGCTTATATTTCAGAGTTTTTGTTGCCATTTTGGTTAATTACAGAAATATTTATCCAAGCCTTCAAATTCGTAAAAGGTTATGACAACTGCATTTTGTCTTCTATTGTTATGGTTGTTGCAACGGGGATATTTTTTACTTGTGGATTTGTATACAGTTTAAAAAGATACGCTAATATGAAGTTTTTCCAAGCGTTTGGGCAAGCAATCGTGACTTCTGTTTACTTTTTGACTATTTGGTTTCCTATTGCAATGTTTATTATATTTAAAATAATTTTTACAAAAAAAACTATGGATTGGGGCAAAACCGTTCATGGCGTTACTTCAATCACTTTAGAGGAAGTTAACAATGCAAACTAAAACATTTCATTTTATTGCAATTGGTGGTGTCGGGCAGAGTGCTTTGGCAAAGATTCTTTTGCAATTGGGCTATAGAGTTTCAGGTTCTGATATACAAGATAGCAAATATACAAAACTGGTAAAAGACCTAGGGGCAGAAGTTTTTATCGGACACAAAAAAGAAAACATAAAAGATAGACCCGTTGTTGTTATTTCTTCTGCAATAAAAGAAGACAACCCTGAGCTAATAGAAGCAAAAAGGCTAGGGCTTGAGATTTTGCATCGTTCAGACTGTTTAAAACTTATTTCTGAAAAATTTCCGATTTTTGTGGGGCTGGCAGGAACTCACGGAAAAACTACAACATCCGGACTTTTGAGTTTCATTTTGGATAGAATGAATGAAAATCCTTCTTTTGCAATAGGCGGAATTATTCCAAAATTAAACATTAACGCAAATGCTTCAAAAGACTCTAAAATCTTTGTTGCAGAACTGGATGAATCAGACGGAACTATCCAAAAATATCACCCTAATTACTTTTTGGTTAACAATTTAGAAGAAGACCACCTAGACTACTACAAAAACGGGCTTTGCGACATATTGGCAACTTTTGAAAAAACTGTTTCAAATATGCAAGAAAATGACAAACTTTTTCTTAATGTAGACAATATGGGCTGCAATATCTTCAAAAGCCAAACTGATTTCAAAAATATAATTACTTATGCGATAGACAATGTTGCAGATTATATGGTAAAAAACATACAATTTGAAGAACTGGATTCCAGTTTTGAAGTATATAAAAAAGACACTTTGCTCGGCAAAATCAACCTTATTGTCCCAGGATTGCACAATATATGCAACGCTCTTGCAATTGTGAGCATATTGGACACAATGGGGTACAAATTCGATGAATATGCAAAATTCTTCGAAGAATTTTCAGGTATGGGAAGAAGATTTCAGCTTGTTTCTGACAACAAAAAAACGAACATAAAAATAATCGATGACTATGCTCATCACCCATCAGAAATCAAATCAACTCTAAACGCTATACAAAAATCAAAAAGAAGAAAAGTCGTGATATTCCAGCCTCACAGATACACCAGACTAAAAGGTTTGTGGAATGAGTTTTTGTCTGCATTTTACAATATAGATAAATTGTATGTTTTGGACGTTTTTTCTGCGGGGGATGAATTTGATAATGAATTTAATTCAAAAAACTTCGCCCACGACATAAAACAAAACAATGTAGATTGTGAATACATAGAAGGCGACATTGAGCAAGCAGGAAAAACAATAGCTCAAAAATTGCAAAACAATGATTTGGTTTTGACATTGGGAGCAGGCGATATTACAAAAATCGGTGGGGTTATAGATGATTTGCTCTCAAAATGATATAAAATTCTACGAAGATTTTTATTTGACCAATTTCAACACCTTGAAAATAAAGGCTTTAGCAAAGTATTTCTACATGCCGGACAATTATGGCGAAATGATTTCTTTGTTTAAAAAGTTCAAAAATCAAAAACCGATTGTATTGGGTAATGGCTCAAATATTCTTTTTTCTTCTATTAAAATTGAAGACCCTATAATTTATACAGGCAAAATGAAAAACTGCTTCATTCTCGGAAACAATATAGAAGTAGAATGTGGCATAAAAACCCAAACTCTATCAAAAACCGCATACGAAAAAGGACTTTCGGGATTTGAATTTTTAATCGGAATCCCTGCAACATTGGGCGGTGCTATATATATGAACGCAGGAGCTCACAAACAAACAATCAGCGACAAACTTGTTTCATGCAAAGTCTACGACTGCGAAAATCACAAAATTTTGACTCTAAAAAAAGAAGAAATGAATTTTTCTTATCGCCATTCTATTTTAAAAGACAAACCCTATATTCTATTAACGGCAAAATTCTCTCTTGATAAAAAACCAAAAGAAGAGATAAAATCAAGAATGGATGAAAATATATTGTTCAGAAAAACGCACCAGCCAAATTTGGCTTTGCCAAATGCAGGTTCTGTATTCAAAAATCCGGAAAATTCAGAATTTTCTGCAGGTGCATTAATAGACAAATGCAACTTAAGAGGCTACAAGGCTCATAATTGCGAAGTTTATACAAATCATTGCAATTTTATAATAAATTCAAACAATGCAAATTCGATTGATTATACAGATATGATTTTTGAAATTTATTCAAAAGTAAAAGAAAAATTTGGTGTAGAATTGTCCCCTGAGATAATTTACATCGGTAAAATGACAAAAGGTGAAGAAGAAAAATGGAAAATATTAAAAAAATAACAAAAAATTCTAAAATAGCAGTTTTGTGTGGCGGATTGTCAAACGAAAGAGAAGTATCTCTTCGCTCCGGAAGAAATGTTTTTAAAGCCTTGATTAATTTGGGGTATAAAGATGTCACTATGATAGATGTAGATAGAAATATAATAAAAACTCTATCAGAAATGAAAATTGAATATGCAATAAATGTTCTCCACGGCAGATACGGAGAAGACGGCTGTATCCAAGGTGTTTTAGAATTTTTGGATATTCCGTATTCAGGTTGCGATGTAAAATCAAGTGCAATTTGTATGGACAAAATAATGACAAAAAGAGTCCTAAAAACGACCGATATCCCAATGATAAAATCTATAAACGTCACAAAAGACAACTACAGGCAAGAAATTGAAAAACTTTCTTTCCCTGTAATAATAAAACCGGCAAACGAAGGCTCTTCTATCGGTATGACAAAAGTAAACTCGATAGATGAACTGGATTCTGCTATGCAAACTGCCCTGAAATGCGATAAAGAAATACTAATCGAAGAATATTTAGTGGGCGAATCGATTACAGTTGGCGTTTTAGAAAGAAAAAAAGAAGATAATACAATAGAAACTTTTGCAACACCTATTTTAGGCTTCAAAACAAAAACAGAATGGTATGATTACGAAGCAAAATATACAAAAGGATTAACAGAATTTGTTTTACCTGCAAAATTAGATGAAGAAATGACCAAAAAAATTCAAGATTATGCAATTTTGGCTCACAAAACAACAGGCTGTTCAGGGGTTTCTAGGGTTGACTTTTTGATTCACAATAACATACCATATATATTAGAAATAAACACAAACCCCGGAATGACAGATACTTCTGATTTACCTGCCCAAGCTAATGCTATGGGAATAAATTATACTGAATTAACAGAGTTGATTTTAAAAACTGCAGAAATAAAATAAATGGATATTCAATACCACAAAAGACGTCTTAGGGCGAACAAAATGAAACGTCAAATCGCATCGACAAGATTAATGTTGATGCGAATAAGAGGGCTTCTTGCACTTTTGATTGCTGTTTCTTTTTGTTATTTTGCTGTATGGGTATTGAAATTGCCTCAGTGGTATATAGATAGTGGCAAACTGGCTTCTCTAGACCCTGAAATCATAGAAATACAAGGCAATGTGCTTACTCCAAAAGAAAAAATTCTAAACGTAGTAAAAAACACTGAATTGCCTTACACTCAGATATACAGGCTGGATACGAGCGAACTATCTGAAAATATTGAAAAACTTCAACCTGTCAAAAAAGTCTACATAAAAAGATACTGGTTTCCTGCACGTTTGATTATAACAGTAGAAGAAAGAAACCTTGCGTTTCTTTTAACCCCAAATTTGGAAACAGAGCCAAATTCTGCACTTACAACAGATGGCATACTAATCGACAAAGAATATCTCATATACAACACTTCTCAAAAAGCAAAAACCATATTGACTTATGGGGTGAGAAACGGACATGATGAAGTTTGGGACAAAAAGAAAGTCGACAAACTGATAGAAATTACAAAAGCATTTGAATTGTATTCAGGGCTTGAAGTAAAATATATTGACCTTAGAAACGAAAAAGACAGCTATGTTATGCTGGGCGATTTCTTGATTCGTTTTGGTGAAATAAACGAAACCGCCCTTGCTCGCATAAAATGGATTGCACCAATAATTCCTGAAGCAAACAAAAACAAAGACAACATAAAATACATAGATTTGAGATGGGAAGATTCAAGATACTTCTGTTTGAAAAACAATCAAAATGCAAAAGCAACAGAAGAAACTTTAATGCAAAAAGTAAAAAAAGATAAAAAAGAAATCCTAAAACCAAACACTGAAGAAAATGTTCCAAAAACAGAAACCAAAGTCGAAACAAAACAACAAGAAACAAATGTCGAAACAGTTCCTGATGAATTAAATTAGTTTTTTAATCTAAGCATTTGTTTTTTAAAGTATAAACGCCAACCAAAAATGCAATTAATCCCATCAAAACAAGAACAACAGAAACACCGAATTTTTGTGCAATTATACCCAAAGGCGACAAAAACAAAGCTCCTATTCCCCAACTAAAACCTTGCATAACGCCGCTTACAACACCTGTGTATTTTGGAATAGTGCTTTGAGCGTGAGTTAAAATTATTCCGACTGACAAAAGTATAAAAAATCCTGTCAAAATAAATAAAACAACTGCAATATTTTTATTGAAGTTTAATACATACAAAAACAACAATAATAATGGCAAAACACTCAAAAATGACAATACAACAACGTTGTTTGCACCGATTTTGCTTTCAAATTTTGCACTGTAGATTGTTCCTATTCCGCCTGTTATATAAAATAAAGTAACAATCAAACCTATCATAGAAAGGCTAAAACCGTTTTTTTGTAAAAGAAACGGAATATAAGTACCAAAACTTATGCTTAGGGCAGATTTTATTATAGATATCAAAGTCAAAAACATGCATTTTTTGTTTTTTAAAATTTCTTTCATAATGACAAAAAAGTTTTCTTTGATAAAACAATCTTTATCAGGCATTTTTGGAACAAAAAAGTACATAAAAACAGAAGCAATCAACCCAAAAAATGAAAGATAGTATATTTTTTCAATTCCATAATGATAAACAAAAGAAGTAGAAACATAAGGTCCAATCGCATAGCCTATTGTTCCGAGTCCCAAAAATATGCTCATCACTTTTGACAAATTTGGATTGTTTTTGTTGAAATCTTTAATCAAAGCACTTACTTGGGGGTGGAAAAAGGCATTTCCTATCATACCTAAAAGCAAAAAAGCCAAAAATCCCATCGCAGTCGTACTTTTTGCACTTAGTGGAATAAAAACACAAGCAAGAACTAAACCCCACACCATAAATACTCTGTGTTTCAATCTATCTGCAATATAGCCAAAAACAGGCTGCATCATAGAAGAAACCAAATGTCCAAGAGCAATTATTGAGCTAATCAAAGCCAAATTTATGCCAATTTTGTCCGTTATTAAAGGATATAAAGGCACTAACATTGCAGCGTACAAATCTAGTGCAAAATGCCCAAAACTAAGACCGAATATCGCTTTGTTTTGTTTGTTCATTATTGTTTTTCCTATTTTAGTATTTTAAGTGTCTTATTCCTGTTGCGACCATTGAGATATTCATTTTGTCAGAATATTCAGCAAGCTTTGCATCTTTTATTGTGCCTGCAGGCTGAATCAAGCCAATCGCTCTATTTTGTGCCATTACTTGGATGTTGTTAATGGTAGAAATCGCACCATCTGTTGCAACAACAGAATCTTTTGCAGAATCGCATATTTTTGAAAAAGCAATTTCTATACTGTCTATTCTATTTCCAACACCTGATGCAATTGCAATGGTTATTAAATCTTTTGCAATTACAACACCCGCTGATTTTGTATGTTTTACAACTTTGAATGCAAAAATCATATCTTCCAGAGTTTTTTGCTCAGGTTTCAGTTTTGTTAAAATTTTGAATGTATTAACATCAAAATCTTTTGTATTTTTTTCTTGTATCAATGCACAAAAAGGTGTGATTTTTATTTCTTCTTTAACATAAGAAGGAATTTTGTTCAGGGGTGTGTTGATTTTTACAATTTTTAGATTTCTGTTTTTTTCTAAAATTTCTAAACTATTTTTTGAAAAACTAGGTGCAATAAGCAACTCTACAGGTATTTCTGAGATTTTTTGTGCCAGATTTTCGTCTACTTCTCTTGTAAAAACAATAGTAGAATTAAAATGCGAAATAGGGTCAGAATCGAGAGTTTTTTCGTATGCGTCAGACAATTCTTTTCCCAGTGCAACTGCAGTCGGAACGGTGTTTTTGACAACTGTACAACAAGCAACATCAAAAAACTCAGCCGCAATATCGAGTGCCACTGTGGCGTTTAGGATATTATTGTATGATAAAACAGAACCTTTTAGTATTTCATAGTCAACTGTTTCTTCTATTTTGTATAAAGAAGCACTTTGGTGAGGGTTTTCGCCATATTTTAATTCTTGTATTTTTTCAAATTCTAATGTTTTCATTGTATTATTCCTTTTTAATACAATTCTACAACAAAATTTGAGTTATTTCTTTTTTTCCAAAAAAACAAAATATTTTCTAAACAAAAAGTTTCCAAAAAGCCCTATTATATTGGAAAAAGATTTTGCCCAGAAATTGTTCAATCCCAGAGTCAAAAACAAAAGTGTAGAATAATAATCAACACACCCCATAACAACAAGCGTGATTATGTATGTAGTGATTTCCATCAATGATGACCATCTCGCTTTGTGACGGAACAAAAGTAAAATACAAAGAAGATAGTTTACAATAGATGCTACAATAAAAGAAATTGCAACGTTAACGATTAAATTTTGACAAATTTTTGCAAGAATAACAAAAGTCAAAATATTAACAATCGCACTAATGCCACCAATAAAAATATACAAAATAAACTGCATTGGAATAGGGGCTTTTGGGCCTCCATAATGTAAAATACAATAC
>CAKUUG010000047.1 GCA_934692665.1 uncultured Candidatus Melainabacteria bacterium
TTCTCAATTATATTTCCATCTTCAATATCTATCTCCTCAATATTCAAGCCATATTTTTTACTTGCAAGAGAAAGAATATCGTTGGCATTTTTTTTAATAGCTGTTTTGTCTATGTTTGTTAGTTGTTTAAGGGTTTCATCCGATGAATTTACTATATTGTTTTTTGAAAGTTTTTTTGCAAAATTTTTGTAATATTTTGCACAAATAGGAGCAGTAAGGTTGTTTTTTACAACGTTTGTTACTCCCAAATACCCCAAAAGAGCAATACTCTCTGTTGTTAAATCTCTTTTTAGTGCATAGCTTTTTTCTTCTTTTGTTGATTTTTTGTCGCTCATTGTTGCAAAAGGCACAAAAACGAGCTTAAATCCAGCTAGAATTGCGGTTGTAATCTCCGAATCATTGGCTTGTCCCAGTCGTGTTATTATTTTATCTATCGTGTTGTTAATAAACTTCATTACAACATTATAATACTTGTGAATATTATTTTTTGCTTTTTAAATCAGTTGATTTTTTCAAAAACACTTTTTGGTTGTTTGCAAACAGGACACAAAAAATCATCTTTTTCTTTTGTTATGTCGCCATAATAAATATAATTGCAGATTTTACATTTGTATTTTAATTCGGAAGTTTCTTTTTCTTCTGTTTTTTCAATATACGTTGGGGCACTTTTTGGTGCAGCACCTTTTATTGTTTCGTGGTAGAATTTGTACGTCATTGGGGTTTCTTCATTAAATACATCCCCATCAACTATTTCTGCAACAAAAAGCGTGTGAGTGTCGAGTTCTATTTCTTGTTTTGTTTTTAAAATGATGTATCCTACAGAATCTTCTATAATGGGAAGATTGTGTACTGTTTTGTATGGAATTGAGTCGAATTTGTTTTTGTCTTTGCTGGAATGAAAACCAAAGATAGAAACTACATTCGGGTTTGTTTTTTCTTTCAAAATCGAAAGAGCGAAGTTTTTGGTCTTTTTTAATACGGAATTTGTATAGTTTTCGTGATTTAAGCTTATTGTTATTGTGTTTTGGGTTGTTTGAAAGGCAGAATTTACAACACAGCCAATTGGTCTATCGTTGTCAAAAGAAGTAACCACATAAACTCCATAAGACAAATCCCATAAAACTTTTTTGTTTAACATTATTTTTTTCCTTTTTATATGCTAATCAGGAAAAATCGGGGCTTCTGCTTTTGCTAAAATTTCATAAATTTTTTGAATTTCTTCTTTTGAAAGTCCATCATCTGATTTTATTTCAAAATATCCTGATTCTGCACCTAAGTATGCTTTTTTGATTATATTATTGTCTTTTTTTATCAAAAATTCAACCCCATTGTCGAGGATTAATTTTTCTTTTAAAAATTTTGTTGCAAAAAATTCTTCGCCCGATTTTGTAATAATGACGTTTTTTGTTTTGTTTAATAAAGAAGTTACTTCTATTTTGTCTTTTTTGGCTTTTATTTTTGTGATACTTATTTCCGGCAAAAAATGAAATCCGGCTATTTTTTCAGCACACAAAAAATCATTGTTGCAATCTGTGTACTTTACACCTTTGCTTGTGCAAGAAGTTGTGCATAATATACAAAATAAAATTAAACCCCAAAAAATAACTCTCATACTTTGAATTGTAACATAAACAGGAAAAATATTTTCCCTTTTCTAATTTAGATGCTAGAATAAAAGCATTGAAGCTACTCTAAAAATATGTAAAAGTCAGTGGACTTTCGTGATAATTACCTGATAGGATAATGCTAATTTTGTAATAATTATATAAAATTACTTTTGTAGTGCTAGTCCGAAACAACAAAATACCAATGAGGAAACAGCAGGAGTGAAAAGTTTGCACAATGTTCAAGAGTCTACTTTGTTATTAAATGTGTTGATGGATTATTGTGACGAGATTATTTCAATTAAAAGCCTTGATTTTAAATACTTGGATTGTAATAATGCTTTTCTCAAACATTTTGGTTTTGTAACGGCGCAAGAAGTTCTCGGAAAAAGTATCTTCTCCATTATTCCTAAAGAAAGTGTTGATTTGGTATATTGTAACCTTCAAAGAGTCCTAAAAGAAAAACAGATGCAAAGTTATTCTTTTAGGATTAATACTAATAATACATCCAAATTGGTTCAGCAGACTTCTACTCCTGTAATTCTTGATGATGAAATAAAATATATATTGACAATTTCAAGAGACGTAACTCAAGATCAGTTCTTGAAGGATAATTTGTTGCATAAAACATTGAGATTTGATACTTTGATGCAGCACTTACCTTTGCTTGTTTACATGAAAGATAAAGATAAAAATTACGTCATAGGCTCAAAATTCGCAAAAGATTTTGTAGATTTTGGAGTTGATTCTTATGCAAATAACCTTAGAATCGATATGATTGAAGCACAGGAAAATACAGAACAGGAAGATAATTATGTACTCGAAAATAAAAAGATACTAAAAAAAGAAAAACAGGTGACAGATGAAGAAGGAAACGCACATTGGTATAGAATAATAAAAGCCCCGATTATTAATAATATAGATAATAGTATAAACGGATTGATTACTATCGCAAGAAATATTGATTTTGAAAAACACATGGAAAATCAAAAAGACTTGTTTATTGCAACTTTGGTGCATGACTTGAAAAATCCTCTTTTGGCACAAATTAGCGGAATGAAAATGCTGAAGAGAATTTTTTCAGATAAGTTGAATAAAGATGAAAACGAATTGCTCGAAACTATTTTGGAGTCCGCAGATTATATGAAAGAAATGCTTTATACAATGATAAATACATATAAGTACGATTGCGGAAATGTTGTCTTGGAGAAAAAAGAGGTCGATATTATAAAGTTGATAAATACTTGTATTAAAGAAAATATGCCCTTGGCAAAAGAAAACGGTATAAAAATTTCTTTTAACGTAGAGTTGACACAGGAACAGAGAATTATTAAAATAGACGAAAAACAGATGCGGCGTGTTTTTGTTAATTTGTTGAATAACGGTATAAGTTACGCTTTTTACGGTTCTGAGTTTGAAATAAATGCAAAAGTAGAAAATGCTACCTTGAAAATCGAAATGACAAATTTCGGTCCTTCTATGGATGATGAAACTAAAAAACACCTTTTTGAAAAATATATTTCAGGAAAAAATAAATACCAAAGAGTGGGCTTCGGTTTGGGTATGTACTTGTCTAAAAAAGTCATGGAAGCTCATCACGGCGATATTTTTCACATCGGCGATAAAGAAAAGAATACTTTCATCATCACAATCCCCACACACAACAACACAACCCCCTCTAAAATAAGATGGTAAAACGGAAAAAGATATAGTTAAATTTTGTTTTTTAGTTTATAATTGCAAAAAAGGAATTCATTTTGGATAAATATATAAAAACTTATTCGGAAGAATTGAATCATTTGCATATTCAAGCACGAAATTTGGCAAAAGAGTATTCTTTGCTTGATTATGGGGATTCTGTAAAAAAACGTGAAATCCTGGAAAAAATGCTTGGTTCAATCGGTAAAAATGTTGCTATCGACCAAAAATTCTTCTGTGATTATGGTAAAAATGTGTTCATCGGTGATGATGTTATTATAGGCTCTAGCTGTACTTTTGTTGATAATGAAAAAATAACAATAGGTTCAAGCGTAATGATAGCACCCAATGTCCAGATTTATACAGCTTATCACCCGATTTTGCCTGAAGAAAGATACATAAAAAATAGAAAAGAAGATGACCCGATTTATTTTAACACTTGTGCTGACCCTGTAGAAATTAAAGACGGTGTATGGATAGGAGGGGGAGTTGTTATTTTGGCTGGAGTTACAATAGGCAAAAATAGTATAATTGGTGCAGGCAGCGTCGTTGTTCATTCTATTCCCGATGATTGTGTTGCTGTTGGAAATCCTTGTAAACCAATCAAGTTTTTTGACGATATAAGAAAACAAAAGGCAAAAAATGTATAAAAATATTGTTTTTGATGTTGATGGGACTTTGATAAATACTGAAAATGCTGTCTTGAATTCTCTAAAAGATACATTGAATGAACTTTTGAAAAAAGAATTTGATACTTCAGAATTGACATTTGTGCTCGGAATTACGGGAGCAAAAGCACTGGAACAACTAAATATTGAAAATATTCCTTTTGCTATTGATTTGTGGAATAAAAATATGAATAAATACAAAAATTCCATCTGTGTTTTTGATTGCATTGAGATGGTTCTTAAAAAATTGAAGACAAGTTGTGAATTGGGTATAGTGACTTCAAAAACAAGAGAAGAATTTAAAAACGATTTTAGTTGTTTTGGGTTGGACGAATTTTTTAAAACAGTTATTTGTGCAGATGATACAAAAAATCACAAGCCAAATCCCGAGCCACTAATAAAATATATTGAAAAATCAAATACCAAAAACACGGAGATTTTGTATATAGGCGATAGTATTTACGATATGAATTGTGCAAAAGCTGCCCAAGTAGATTTTGCTTTTGCAAAATGGGGAAATAAAACCCAAAATTTAGAAGCAAAATATATTCTGTTGACACCTTTGGATATTTTGAAATACGTATAAAAATATATGGAAATTTTAGATATAGAAAAAATTAATAGAAAAGAAGAATTGATACAAAAACTTCTTAAAATTTGGAAAAATTCTGTTTCGGTAACTCATTTGTTTTTGTCAAAAGAAGAAATAGAAAAAATAGGCAACTAGATTAGATTATTTGCTTCCAAATATTCTCTTGTTTGGTCATTTCTAATATCTCTGTAGCCGTTGTAAAATAAATGCATTTTAAAAGGAAGACTTTGAAATAGAATATCTGCTTTTGTTGTTCTGTTGTCATAGTCAGCTTTTATGCCGTTTCTTTCCATTGCTTTAAAGAATTTGTCAATGATTATTTGAGTTTCGTTGATTGCAACATTCTTGTCTTCTTCAGTTATAGAAGGAATGCAAGACGGATTATATGTATTTAAATATTGAATATTTGTAAGAGCATAAAGAATATCAAAATAATCCGGTTTAACTGAACTTTTGTTTAAATCAATAATATTTATCTCATTATTTGCGAGCAAAAAATTATTTGGGTTCAGACAGTCTATGCTGTAGCCTGCGTCGTAGATTTCATCTATTTTTTCAATTAAATCAGAAAAAACTTCATCATCATAATGAGAAACAATATCCAACAAATCTCTGTATTGTTGTGCTCTTTCCGGTGAATCATAAGGTAGTTCGCCTTCTCTTAAACCTTTTTCGCCATATAAAACAGTAGGGTCAGGAACGCCATAAGATTTTCCGGAAACTCTTCTTGCGATTTCTATTCTATCGGGACTGCTTTCGTTGTTGTTTTTGTAGAAATTTATATATCCAACTGTTTGTTCTATGTTGTTGTTCGGATTTTGATTTTCTTTTTTCTCGAATTCAATATTATCTGTTTTTGAACTACTCAAATTGTTTCTAATCGGTATTCTCAAAACAAAATTCGGACAATCTTCTATTTCATATACCACATGGTTTGCCCCATGGCCGATTTCGTTTTTTGGATTTGAGATAGTTTCGAGAATTTTTTTGCTATCATAGTTGTTTTCTTTTCTCCAGTTGTCAAATTCTTCAAAAGAACCTTTTTTGACACTTTTTTCAAAAGTATCACCCTTGCAGGTAAAATTCACACTTTGATTTTTGCTTGCACTTTTAAAATTTATCGAAGTCAACCTAACCGGCAAAAAAGCAATATTCATACAAAATCCTTTACCACTGCTACTCACAGCAGAACCCATTCCACGCTCATAACAAAACACAAAAAGAAAAAAAATTGCCAAATACAATACATCCGGTTTTACAGAGGATAAAAACTCTTATTTCATTGATTTGTAAACTTTTGTTTCGTCATGGGTGGGAGTTTTAAAGTTTTTTAGAAAAATTGCCGTTAGGGTAAGTAAACGATAATGATACAGGAAAATGGTATGTCTGACGATGCAATAAAGTTGAGTGGTTTTGGAACTTTAGTTAAAAAACTGAAAGAAAACAATGTTGATATTAGTGAAGAAGAGTTGTCTTCGCTTTTTTCTCAAACTCTTGAGTCGAGCAAAGATGGAAAAGTGAGTGCGAGTGAATTTTCCAGTACGCTTGCTGAAACGTATGGAATTGAAGACAATTCTGAAATTTTAGGCATAATATCTCAAATCGCTTCGAATGACGGGGTTGACGATGATTTAAGCACAGTTGACTTTGAAAAACAAAAAGAAATTGAAGAAAACGCCAATGACAGCACTTTTTCCTCGCAGTTGGATGAAAATACTTCTAACGCCCTCATTTCTGTTTTGGAAAAACTCGTAGCTTCTCAAGAAGAAAGTTTGAATGCTACAAAAGAAAACAACGGTATTATCGCTGGTCTTTGGGATGGATTCAAAAATTTAACAGGAATCGGTGCAGGCTCTTCTAAAGTTCAAGCAGAAATAGACAAATTCAAAGAAGAAATAGAAAAAGTTAAAAATGGCGAATTGTCACTAGACGAAGTATACGAAGATATTACAGGAAATGCACTGGATGAGAATGAATTCAATGCTTTGATTGATGGAAGTGTTGATTATTCTAAATCTGATTTTTTGCAAACAGCTTCAAAATATAAACAAGGTCAAAAACAAGTAGTAAATACAGTTTCCGGTATAGGTTCCGCATTGACTGTAACAGGACTTGTTGTAGGCGGAATATTCACCGGTGGATTGTCTTGGCTAGCTGCAGGTGCAATTTGTGTCGGGGCTGGAACTGCGGCGTATATGGTGCCACAAGCAGTCGATGGCTTGACGGAAAAAGATGGATACAGTGCAATGGAATTGGCTGAGGATTTGGCAGTTGGTACAGTAAATTCTCTTATACAAACTGTTACAATGGGAACAGCAAAAGGTATATCAGGTGCAATTGCAAACAAAGTCACCAATCAAACAGCCGCAAGTCTTTTAAGTGCTGAAGTAACATCATTGGAATTGGGTGTTGGAATGGCAACGGGTGATTATTTAGCAGAAGCCGGTGCAACGAGATTGGACGATTTGAGCTTAACTGAAGATGATAAAACTGCTTATGAGCAAATTGCAAAAGGCGAATTGAAAGAAGGCGACGAAGGTTATGAAGAAGCTTTAGAAAGAGCAAATAAATACTATGCAGCTATTTCAAATAATTCTGATTTGTCTTTGCAAGGTTTAACTACAACAGCCCTAACCTCAACAGCAGCTTCGCTTGCAGCAGGAGCAAGTGTCGTGGGTGTTCAAGGAACATTGGGTACAACATTAGCTAATGCTACAATGAACTCATCCGCTACAGCCCAAATAGGAGCAAGATTGTTAACAGGCGGAGTATCCGGTGCTACTGCCGGTGCTAGTGCTACATTTGTTGGCGGTGGTACGAATTATTTATTGACAACTGATGGAAATGAAATTACGCTTGGGGATTGGCTAAATTCTTCAACTGAAAATTTAGCAAGCGGGGCAATAACAGGTCTTGCTTCAGGTGTTGCTTTTGAGGCGGTCCAAATTGCTTCAGGAACTCCTGCACCGGAAAATGCTGAAAAAATCAATAAAGATAAAGTTGACGACAATGGTCTAAAATATACAGAATACTTGGACAAAGACGGAAATGTCATAGCCAAAGATTACAAAGCAAGCGACGTGTCGGATTTTCTTGCAAGAAACAACCAAGAAGGATTGACAAATTACAGCCAAGAAACAGCCTCAGCTCAAAACACCTCCAATAACGCAAGAACAGTAAGGGTAACATACGATTATCAAAGCAAAACAGCTGAACTAAACGGAACAACATACGAAACAGACGGGGTTCTTGCAAAAGCATATCAATTAGATTGGTACAATAATGCAATATTCTTGGGTCAAAAAGGTTCTTTACAAACGTATGAAATACCAAATGGAAATACTTCTTTAGTTGTTGATGAACAAGGTAACGTAATTTCGGAAAATAATTCTTTGTTGTTGGAAAATGCTGCTACATCAAACGGAAGTGCTTCTTTAGTTGTTGATGAACAAGGCAACATAATTTCTGAAAACAATTCTTTGTTATTAGAAAATGCGACTGTGCCAAATGAAGAAATAACTTTGGCTACTGTCGATAATAACGGAACCCAAATTTTAGCAGCTCAAGATAATGTTCAACAAATGATGCAAAACCCTGCTGCAGTAAAGTTTGCAGCAGCTATAGATACAGAAACATACACCCCAACCCAAACAGCAACTACTTCTACCACCACAACCCCATCTGCATTAACTCCAGAAGGATTGGAAACTATTGTTGAACAAAGATTAACCGACAACAAAGCTCTAGAAGGTTTAGACCCTGAACAAATTCAAAAAACAAAAACCGAAACGATACAAGCAATCGAATATGTATCAGACAAATTTAAAGATATGGGGTTAAATCTCTCAAAAGAAGCAATCATTGAAATGATGGACGCATTTGGAGATTGGAAAGATGCAAATAGCGACATTCGAAGTTTGGCTGAATTAGAAAAAGGCAATAATTATAGCAAGTATGTATTATCAAAACTGGTTAATAGCAGTATCGTGGATAAAAAAATATTAGAATATATAGCAATGAAACAAAAGACCGATTCTCCTATGCTTACGCTTAATGCATTATTGAAGTGCAAAATTTTAAATGAAGAACAAACATTCTTTGCAAAAGATATCCTAATGTCTCTTTATGAAGGTCTTATTTCGGATAGTGATTTAAAGGGAGTTGATTGGAAAAATTTGTCATCCGAAGATGAAACTATTACCGCAATAGTAAATTCTGGCGAAGAATTGTCAAAAGCATTAAAATATCAAAACCAATTAGATTACAAAAAATTCTTAGCAGAAGTTCCTGAAGGTTACAAAATTAGAATCCAAGGATTATAAAATGGCGTTGGAGCAAGAATTGTTGCATCAAAAGTTTCTCCATCTGTAGATAATCCGCAAGATGCAACGGGAGCTGATTGTGTTGATGTTAAAAAAATTATTACTATGGATTCAAATGGAAATATAAGCAAAAGCACAACTTTTGAAAATGGAGATGGCACAGGCGAAGCATATTATCAAGAATTGGATAGAACAATTATTTTAAATGCAAAAAAAATAGAAATAGAAGTAGAAGGTGAAAAAGTAGCTTATCCGGTTCCTGTTTCACAAATTGAAATAGTAAATAATGAAAACGGCGAACCGAGTTATGTGCTATATACAAAAGAATCATCTGATTTATCGGGTGCATTTGAAACAACAAGATATGATTTAAAAGATTATCCTGAAGAAATGGATGTTATATCTGCAATAAAAGATGGTACAATCACAGGTGGTACTAAATTGTCAACTGTAACATCTGATAATGGTTCAACTTCTTATGTTCAAAATTACGAACGAAATGGAAATACAGTATCAAGAAACTACAATTCCCAAGTTGATGAAAATGGCAATTTGGTTTCAACCAATTACCAATACCAAATAAATAACGAAAATGGCGATAGTTTGTTATCTGTAGATAGAAGCTGGAGCAAAAACGCTGACGGTTCAACGACTACTGTTATCAATGGAAAAAATTATACAGCAACTTTTGATGATAATACAAAAACAGTTACTGTTGTCCAAGAAGATGGAACAAAAACAAGTTACTCAATCAATGATATGTTAACAAAAATTGATACATCAGAGAGCGAAGAAAAAGCAGCTTCAACTAAAGAAAATTATGTGTATGAAAATTCAACAGAGCAACAAAAAGATTTTTGGGCTATGGTTAAGACATTGCCTGCTGATCAATTGATTAATTTGGGAACAAATGTAAAAGAAATCACAATTACAGATAATGTTTTTGGGACTAATATTAATTTTGCTAGACATTTAAATGTAATTCCTGATGTTGCTGTTATATCTCACGAACTAGGGCATTCAATTGATATAGTAGATGAAGAAAAATTAGGAAATATCAGCCAAAATGAAGAATTAATTGAAATATATAATAACGAAATGAAAACTTTTACTCAAAAATATCCGGAATTATCTCAAAATATAATTAGCTATTTTTCACAAGTAGGCGGAGGAGGCGTTTTTGAAACCAATACAGGTTTATCTGAATTGGTTGCTGAATCCAATATGCTAATGACTACTTATGGACATGATAACGACTCGGTAAACGCAAGAGCTGAGTATTTAGTACAATATTTTCCGGAAACAGTTGCAAAAATTGGTGAATTATTAGGATATAATAATGTAGAAAATTAATGTTTTACAAAAAACATAAATTTAAAATAACAGAGCTGTTTTGATTACTTTTTGTTTTAAATTTCTTTCTCAAAAGACAATTTAAAATCTATTAAATCCCCATTTTCCTCTTGCTACGATTAAACAAGGCCCATATTGACAAGCCTACCATGATTTAATAGCATGGATACAACAGGAGATTTGAAATGGGTGAAGATTTAACTTTATTTGAAAATAAAAGAATTAGGCATATTTATGACGAAGAAAAGGAAGTGTATTATTTTTCCGTTGTAGATATTGTTGCAATTTTGATTGAAAAAGATTATCAATCCGCAAGAAAATATTGGAAGGTTCTAAAGGGAAGGCTTTTAAAAGAAGGTTTTAGTGAACTGGTAACAAATTGTTACCAGTTGAAATTGCAAGCTGATGATGGGAAAATGCGTAAGACTGATGTTGCTGATATCAAGACAATTTTTCGTATAATTCAGTCTATTCCATCAAAGAAAGCTGAACCTATTAAACAATGGTTAGCCAAAGTCGGTCAAGAGCGTGTTCAAGAAATGGCAGACCCTTCAAAAGCGATTGATAGAGCAAGAGAAACTTATCAGAAGCTTGGTCGTTCTGAAAAGTGGATTCAGCAACGAATGACAGGTCAAGAAACCAGAAATAAATTGACCGATTATTGGAAAGACCACGAAATTACAGAGGGTGAAGAATATGCGATTTTGACGAATATTATTCACCAAGAATGGTCTGGATTGTCTGTAAAAGAACATAAGAATTTAAAAGGCTTAAAGTCGCAGAATCTTAGAGATCACATGTCAGAAGCGGAGTTGATTTTTACAGCGTTAGCAGAATTATCCACAAGACAAATTGCAGAGTCAGAAAATGCAACTGGCATGGAAGAAAACAAAAAATCAGCTAAACGTGGTGGAAAAATCGCAAAAGAAGCAAAAGAAAAGTTGGAATTAGAAACAGGCAAAAAAGTTGTCACCGATAGCAATTTCCTTCCAAATAAACAATCTAAGCAAATAAAAAACAAAGAATAATAATCCATAACATAATAAATTCCGAATAAACTTAATTTCTTGGCAAGTAAAAGCTATATTAAAAGATAGCTGTTAGAAATTTGTGTTCAAAACGATATCTTTGGATGATTTTTATTTCCCTTTTCTAATTTAGATGCTAGAATAAAAGCATTGAAGCTACTCTAAAAATATGTAAAAGTCAGTGGACTTTC
>CAKUUG010000048.1 GCA_934692665.1 uncultured Candidatus Melainabacteria bacterium
AATCAAATCAGCATCGTCGTAAGCAGTCAAAACAATAATTCTTGTTTTTAAATTTAGTTTTTGAATTTCAGCAATTGCATTGATACCATCCATTTCCGGCATGTTTACATCCATCAATACAATGTCCGGTTGATATTTTTTAATCAAAGAGATTGCAACATTGGCATTTCCGGCATTTGCAATAACTTCATAATCGTTTTCTAAATTCACAAGTTCTCTTACACCCGAAGCATGTTCGTACTTGTCATCTACGACAATGACTTTTTGCTTTCTTTTAAAATCAAGTGTTCTTCTCATTACCCCTCCAAAAAGTATATTTTTTTAAATTTAATTCGATTTATGTACTCTACAATTATGAATATACTTCTTTTAGGCGGTTTATTCATCAAGCCAAGGATTGAGATTTAAGTTATTTGTTGCACTTCTTTGTATCTAAACCTTTAGATTTAGAAACACAAAAATCCACAAATATCCACAAAAAAATTTTTTTCGTTTTGTCAAGATAGTAGTCTTTTTAATTTAGTATTCAACCGTTTTGACGATATTTTGAATAAAGCATATAGATGAATTGAAAATCGCATAAAAAAAGACGGAAGTTTCCTCCCGCCTCTTTCGTTTTGTAATTTTAAATTACACTTTAGCAACAGCTTTTGGACCAGCTGAAACGATTTCAGATGGCATGTTTGGATATTTTGTTGCAAAGTTGTCAGCGAACATTTGAGCAAGTTTGTTTGCTTGTTCATCATAAGCTGCTTTATCAGCCCACATTCCTCTAGCATCAAGCATTTCATCAGGAACATTCGGACAAGATGTTGGATAGTCAACATTGAATACATCATGGTGTTTGAATTCGATATTGTCAAATGTACCGTTCAATGCAGCTGTAACCATTGCACGAGTGTAAGCTAATTTCATACGTTTAGCACCCATAGAAGCTGAGCCGCCAGCCCAACCTGTATTTACTAAGTAAACTTTAGTACCATATTGGTCTAGTTTGTCACCTAGCATTTTTGCATAAACGCTAGCATCCATTGGCATGAATGGTTCGCCGAATAATGTTGAGAATGTTGGTTGAGGTTCAGTAACGCCTCTTTCTGTACCAGCTAATTTAGAAGTGAAACCTGTTACAAAGTGGTACATTGCAGCGTTTTTGTCTAATCTTGAGATTGGAGGCAATACGCCGAATGCATCAGCTGTCAAGAATACAACAACTTTTGGAATACCACCCATAGATGGGATTTGAGAATTGTTGATGTATTCAACAGGGTAACCTACACGAGTGTTTTCTGTTAAAGAACCATCGTTGAAATCAAATTCACGAGTAGCATCGTCCATAACAACGTTTTCTACTAATGAACCAAATTTGATAGCGTTGTAGATATCAGGTTCATTTTCAGCAGAAAGGTTGATACATTTTGCATAACATCCGCCTTCAAAGTTGAATACGCCATCTGGTGACCAACCGTGTTCATCATCACCGATTAATTTTCTTGATGGGTCAGCTGACAATGTTGTTTTACCTGTTCCTGAAAGACCAAAGAATACAGCTGTTTCATGAGTTTCTGGGTCCATATTTGCACTACAGTGCATTGGAAGAACGTTTTTCTTTGTCATGATGTAGTTCATTGTAGCGAATACTGATTTTTTGATTTCGCCTGAGTATTGAGAACCACAAATGATGATTATGTGAGCTTCATAATCGATTGCGATACAAGCTTCTGAATTTACGCCGTCAACTTCAGGATCACATTTGAAACCTGGAGCACAAAGAATTGTGTAATCAGCTTCGCCATAGTTAGCCAATTCTTCTGCTGTTGGTCTGATTAATAATTGGTGAATGAAAAGGTTTTGAGAAGCCATTTCATTGATTACTCTGAATTTTTGAGTGTATTTTTTATCTGCACCTGCAAAACCATCGAAGATAAATACTTCTCTGTTTTGTAAGTATGATGCGATTTTTCCTTTAATTGAGTTGAATTTTTCTCTTGAGATTGGTCTGTTTACTTTACCCCAAGCGATATCGTTGTGGATTGCTTCAGTATCAACGATAAATTTATCTTTAGGAGAACGACCTGTGTATTTACCAGTTGTTACAACTAAAGCACCTGTGTTTGATAGTTTTCCTTCACCTAATCTTAATGCTGCTTCAGTTAATTGAGCAGGAGTAAGGTTGCGGTAAACTGCTTTTGGTCCAATGATACCAAATTTTTCGATTCCGTATGTTTCCATTTTTCCTCCTTATTGGATATAATACGTGTATATTTTACAACAATTATAAAATCAATGCTATATTTTTTCAAAAATCGAGTTAATTTTTTCCAAAAATATTGTCGAATTTTATAAAACTTTTTTCATGATGAGATTTTTCTTCTTGTTTGTAACCCAAAATCCTTATTAAATCGGCTTTCAATTTTCCTAAATCATCGTATTTTTTGAGTATTCCATCTATTGCAACGCTAACATCCCCTGTTTCTTCTGAAACAACAATACAAGCACAATCAGAATAAACTTCAGAAACGCCGATTGCGGCTCTGTGGCGTGTTCCATATCTCCAAGAAAGTTTAGGGTCTTCTGTTAAAGGTAACAACACCCCTGCTGATATTATTTTGTCATCACGAATGACAACAGCACCGTCATGAAGAGGGGTTTTCGGGAAAAATATTGTCAAAAGCAACTCTTGAGAAATATCTGCGTTCAATTTTACTCCGACATCGAGTTCGGCTAGAGAATTTGTGTCTTTTTGCAAAACAATCAAACCTCCGGTTTTTGATTTTGAAAGGTATTTTATTGCTTCTATAAGCTCTTTTGCAACATCAATTACTTTTTCATTGTCTATTGGTGTATCGTTTGCGAAAAACTTTTCAAACAGATTTCCTTGTCCGATATATCCCAAAAACCTTCTCAATTCAGGCTGAAATATCACAATAAGAGCAAAAGCAACGATTGAAACCAAAGTTTTTAAAAATACACCGAATATATGCAGGTTGATTTTGATTAATAATTCTGAAATCCCCCACATAACCACCAAAACAAGAGAACCTCTCACAAGTTTTTCACTTTGTGTACCTTTGATGAATTTTTGGTAAATATAGTACAAAACAAAAGTTAAAATAATAACTTCTACAACATTTACCGTAATTCCCACTTTATCAATTTCTTTGAAAAAAGTTTGAAATTGGTTCATCAAAAAAACATCAAAATTAGTAAAAAAATTCATCTTGCCTCTTTAATTTTTGTATCTGGTTGGAATTACGTCGTTTTGAACTAATTGTTCAAGGGTTTGTCTTTTTACAATAATATCGCTTTCGCCATTATTAATCAACACCATTGCAGGCTTTAAAATGCAGTTGTAATTAGATGACATAGAATAACAATAAGCTCCCGTATCATAAACACAAAGAACATCTCCTGCTTTTGGTTCATTGAGTAATATGTCTTTAATTAAAACATCACCTGATTCGCAGAATTTTCCCGCAACAGTCACTTGTTCAAAATTTTCTTCAAATTTTGCATTCGCAATTTCTGCTTCGTATTTTGCTTGGTACATAGAAGGTCTGGGATTGTCCGCCATACCGCCATCAATAGCAATGTATTTTTTGTTTAGTTCTTTTATTGTTTTTGATGAACCTATTGTATACAAAGTAAAACCCGCAGAACACACCAAAGACCTTCCCGGTTCAATATACAAAACCGGTTCTTTTAAATCGAATTTTTTACAATGAAGCAAAATAGAATCAATTATTGCATCTGCAATTTCAAAAACAGTCGGAGGAGCGTCTTCTTTTGTATAAGTAATACCCAAACCGCCGCCCAGATTGATTTCTGAAAGTTCGATTCCAAATTTGTCTTTTATTCTTTTTATTTGTTCAAGAAGAATTTTTGCTTCGTCAAAATAAACTCTCGTCTCAAAAATTTGAGAGCCGATATGTGCGTGGAGTCCTACTAATTTTAGGTTTTTGTAGTCATTCAAGATTTTTTCTATTGCATCATCCAGCATATTTAGGTCAAAGCCGAATTTTGAATCTGTTTGTCCTGTTTTTATATATTCGTGAGTATGACACTCAATCCCCGGAGTAATCCTAAGATGGATTTTTTGGGTTTTATTTTTTGTTTTTGCGATTTCGTTTAGTTTTTCTAATTCATAAAAATTGTCTACACTGAAATGGTCAATATCAGCATCCATTGCAAACGACATTTCTTCAATTGATTTGTTGTTTCCATTAAATGAAACTTTGTTTAATTCAATTCCTGCATTTAAAAGCGTAAAAATTTCACCTGCCGAAACAACATCAAACCCAAAACCCATATTATGAAAGATTTTTGCAATAGCACTAGTCATAAGAGCTTTAGATGCAAAAGTCATTTTCGTCTTTGGATAGCGAGAAAATGCTTCTTTGTAGTCGTTTGCCATTTTTGATAAAGTAACTTCATCAATTACATACAAAGGTGTTTTGTAATTTTTTGCAAGCTCAACAATATCTATTCCTGATATTTCAAGATTTCCTGATAGATTTCTTGTTGTTGTGATAGGTTTTACATTTTGATTGGGAAAAAAATTCTCTTGCATAATACTCCTATAGTTAGCTTGCTTTAATTCTATGATGATTATAACATAGAAGAAAAGATATTTAAAAGGTAATAAAATGGAAAATAAAATAACTCTAAAAAATATCATCTGTTTTGTTTTGGTTGTTGCAATATTGTTGCTCGCTATTTATTCTATTGATATTTTGCTATTGTTGTTTGCATCTTTTGTAATCACTTGTGCAATAAATCCTATGATTAACAAATTAGAAGCAAAAATGCCCAGAATTTGGGCAGTTGTTTTGATATTGTTGATTATGATTTTAGCAAGTTTGGTTGTTTTGATACCTTTAATCAGCATTTGCATTGATGAAACAGTTAGTTTTGTAAATAATTTTCCAAATTTAATAGACAGATTTGACGAAATTTTAAATTTCAAAGTATTTAATCAATCCATTTCGTCTTATATTACTTTTGATTCTCTAAAAGAACCTATAACTCAAAGTTCAAAATTTTTAATAGAAAATTCTATAATGGCAGGAAAAGGTATCGCCGGATTCTTGACTACATTTTTTGCAATGGCAATTATAGTTTTTTATTTTGCTTATGACGAAAAAAGACTAACAGACAAATTTATAGAATTTTTTCCTAAAAAAAATAAAGAAAAAGCAAAAAAAATCCTTGATTCTATTTCTCAAAAAGTAGGAAATTACGTTTTTGCACAAGGTATTGCGATGGTTTTTGTCGGAGTTTTGACGACTATCGGACTTTTATTTTTGAAAAACGACCACGCATTTTTGTTGGGATTGATTACATGTTTGTTTGATATTATTCCTGTTATCGGCCCAACGGTCGCTATTTCGATTGGTTTGGTGACGAGTATATCGGGTGGTTTTGCTTGTATAATTTTGACTTTTTTGGTTTATATTATCGCACAATGGGCCCAAAACCAGTTTCTACGCCCGATTGTGTTTGGCAAATTGTTAAACATGCACCCTTTAATGATAATCATTGCTCTTTTAGTAGGAGCTAGATTTTTGGGTGTTTGGGGTGTGATATTAGCACCTGCAATGGCTTCTGTTGTCTGCATTTTGGTTGATGAATTATATTTAGACAAAATCAACAAGAAATAACAAAATTATGGAAAAATTTTTGTACACAAGAATAGAAAAAAATCCAAAAATCAACGTCTGGATGGCTTTTCCTGCGATAGAGAGTTTTGCTATGGCATCTGTCGGATATCTTTGTATCTTTAAAATGCTGGATTTGGATTCTGAATTGTTTGTCGAAAGAATCTACCAAGACACAAAAACAACCCAAATTCCACCTGATTATGTCCATGCAATGGGATTTTCCGTAAGTTTTGAAATAGATATTTTAAATATCATAAAAATGCTAAAAAAATACGATATTCCGCTAAAAAGCAGTGAAAGAGATGAAACCCACCCAATAATTTTTGCAGGCGGGCCTGTTTTGATGTCAAATCCAAAACCTTACGAAGAGTTTTTTGATTTTATTTCTATTGGAGAAATGAACTGCCTAAAGTCTGCAATGGAAGTGCTGAAAAACAAAGACGAAAAAACAAGAGATGAAATCTTAAAAGAACTCTCTTTGCTTGATGGAATTTATGTTCCAAAATTCCCTAAAAAAACAAAAATCACAAGAGACGATTTAGAAAAAGAAATATTTTACACACCGATTTTATCTGACAAAAGCTACTTTAAGGAAACTTTTGTTATAGAAATCGAAAGAGGCTGCCCAAAAATGTGCAATTTCTGTTTGGCAAGCTGGCTCAATATTCCTGTTCGATTCTTAAAGTACGAAAAAATAATAGAAGCAATCGAGCTTGGGCTTCAATATACAGACAAAATCGCACTTTTAGGAGCTTATGTTGCAGGACATCCTGATTTTAGCAAGATTATTGATTTTATATCAAAAAAAATAGACGAAGGACGTGATATAGAGCTTTCTATCTCTTCTCTTAGAGCTGACTGGGTAGATGACAATTTGATTCAAACGCTTGTAAAATGCAAACAAAAAACTGCAACAATAGCGCTAGAAGCAGGAAGCCAAAGACTCAGAGATTTGATTCAAAAAGATTTAACAGATGAACAAATCCTAAACACTATACATATCGCACAAAAAAATGGCTTAAAAGGTCTAAAAATCTACACAATGTTGGGTTTGCCTACAGAAAATGAAGAAGATATAGAAGCTCTGATTAATTTGGCTCAAAAAATAAAAACCCAAATAAAAAAAGACGGGGGTAATTTTGATATTACGTTGTCTGCTTCGACTTTTATTCCAAAAGCTCACACGCCTTTTGAATTAATGAAAAGAGAAGACAAAAAAAGTCTTGAAAATAAAATAAATTACCTCAAAAAAACTTTTCACAAAATGGGTATAGACTTTAGAAGCCCAAGCATCGAATGGGATATTGTACAAACAAATTTGTCTATTTGTGAAGAAAATCTGACAGATTTTTTGATTGAAGTATCGCAAAACGGCGGAAACTTGGGTGCTTTTAAACAATTGTGGCGTAAAAGAGAAAAAAGTAAAATAGGAACTCTATCGGCTGACGCCTATAAAGCCCCTATTAATAACACCAAAACTCCCATTTGGGATAAAATTATTGAAAACGATTCTTCTGCCCTTAAAAACAAGCGACAAAAAGAACTGTTAGAAATTCTGAATTAGAGTACTCTCGCTTTGTTGATTGCCGAAATGCCCTCCAATTCCATCGACAATGAATTTGAGATTTTGCTTGCGTCAAAATCATTGTTGTAGTAAGTGATATACATAGATTTTACATAGTCGTCAAGATCTTTCACGTCAGCGAGCAATTCTTTGTCATCAATGCCACTAACGAGATTCGATAATGCACTTTTAATACTTTGGACATCATCTTTTGGATCAGTATTAAAAGATAACCCGAGCTGGTTCATTATATCAGCCCACGGACGGTCTTTGTATGTAGTTTCTTTTGTCACATTGTTACTTTCTTGCTCTTCTTCGGCCTTTTTAGCTTTCTTTAGCATAGCAACGTTTACTTGTTCATTATCAGTAGGAGTAATGCCCATCTTTTTCAACTCTTTTACAGTTTGGGATTCTTCTTCTTTTTGCTTGTTGTTGTTAATCTGATAATAATACTCGTACAAAGAAACGCTGGGTATTGCGTTTATAGACATCCTTGTATCCTTGTGTATCTCTTACAATTAATAAGTTCCACAAAAGATGTATTTTTAACAAACATTGAAAGTATCAATTTTTAACTTTTTCTTTTGAAACGCTAAATGACTTGTTTTCACTGATTTCTATTCTTGCAGATTTGATTCTGTCTTTTGTATCTTCTGAAATACCATTTCCCAAAACCAATCTATCTATAAAAGCGTTATTTAATTTGACAGCTTTGGGCAAAGCTCCAATTTCTTCTAAAACTTCTTTAATTTTTGCAAAATCATAAGAGAAAGTTTTTTTGTGATTGTATTGAAGTATTTCGCCTGTGTTTGCTTGAATTTCTTTTCCGCCACGTTCAAAGTATATTTTAAATATTGACCTCAAATCTTGAATTTCTGATTGCATAGTGTTGATTGCAGATTGAAGTCTTAAATATCTTTCAAAAAGATACTCAACATGCTCTATTTGGGACAATTCCCAATCATATTTTTGAAAATAAAGTTTTTTTAATTTTGGATAACATTGAGCAAGTGCCATAGCATCTCCCATCGCTCTATGGCGTTTTTGATTGGAAAAACCAAAAACATTCACCAAACTGTCCAATCCACAAGACTCATACTGCGGATAAACTTCTTTAAACATCATTTGGGTATCAACATAGTTGTTTGCAAGTTCTTTGTCATAAAGACGTTTTGAAGTTCTATTCAAAAAAGAATAATCAAAAACCGCATTGTGAGCAACAAGAGTAGCATCTCCAATGAACTCAAATATTTCAGGATAAATTTCTTCTTCTGTCGGAGCATCGGCCAAATCTTCTTCAGTTATGCCGTGGATTGCTTGTGAAGATTTTCTGATATGTTGTTTTGCGTTGATTAATGTTTCAAAAGTTTCTTTTATTTTTCCATTCACAAGTTTTACACCTGCAAATTCGATTATTTTTTCTCTTGTATAATCTAAACCTGTAGTCTCGACATCAATTACAACTTCTATTTCTTTTGCTCTTGCCATCTTATTTTCCCTTACAGAAAAATAATAACACAAAAACAAAAAAATCTAAATGTAGCATTTGTATTCTTGATTTAGTACTCCTGCGTACAATTCTACATATTCTTTTGCAGGAGAAGAATTTAATTTTGTTAACAAAACTTCTTCAATTTGGAAAAATCCGACATCGCCACTCATTCCTATTTCTATTTTTATTGGTTTTCTTGTGCCTTTGTGAATTTTTACATGTTCTATCGCATGAGCAGAATATTTGTGAATATCGCCGACTTTTGGAGCAGAATTTATAGAAAGAGGAATTCTAGCCCTTCCTTTCGTCATATCGCAACCATCAGCAATTAATATAATGCCTGCTTCTATCGAATGTATTCTATGACTCGACATGTGTCCAAAAATCGTTTCTATCGCAAGAGCTTTTATTACTACTCTTTTGTGCAAATCATCCGGAAACAATTCCAACAAAACCTTTTCCATCAGTGGTTTTGCAAGAATTACAGACATTTCTTCATGGGCATCTCTACTGATTGTCATACCGAGGTCATGCATCAATCCTGCTAAAATCACAGCACACATACTGTCTTCAAATGTACCTGCTTCTTCTCTTTCTAAAGAAGTCTGTATACCTGCTTCGTGGAGTATGTTTAGCATTTTTATTGCATTATTTGCGACTTGTTTCATATGAACCGGCCCATGGTCATTGAAGCCCAAACGCTTTATGGATACTGTATTTGCATAGTCTTGCATTTCTTGTAATTCTTCATCATCAAACAACCTTTTTGCAAGTTTTGCACAAATAGGATATTTTTTTAATTTGTTTAAAATTTTTGCTTCTGTCGTAATTTCTTTTGGTGATTTCATTTTTTTCTCTTTTTTGTTTCTATTACTACCATAATAACATAATTCCCGAATTATTAAAATTTGTAAACATCTTTTTTGAAAAATAGCAATTATTTTTTTTACAACACTTTAAAATTTCATAAAAAGAAGGGAAAAGACGATGCAAATTTTTGAGATTAAAACACCAAGGCAAGAATTGAATGTTCCAAATTTTGTAAACAACAAAAAAGCTCCAACTCAAGTGCCAAAAAACGATTATGTTAGAACACCAAAAAAAGATACACTGGAAATTCACTCTCACAAAACTCGAAAAAACGACGCTGGACGACCTCTTGCAAATAGACCTGTTGCAATACACACAGGAACTGCTATACTAGCTTTAATTTCAGGAATCGGAATAGGAGCAAATTCAAAAAATATTGCTCCAACACAGCCTGAAAACTACAGCTACATACAAGAAGCAATAGAAAACACTCAAGACCCATTAGAAAAAGAAGCTCTAATTTTAAAACAAGAAAAACAAAACGAAATCGCAACATCTTATAGAGATGGGGATTTTGTATACTATATCATCAACCCTTCTGACGAAGAAAGCGAACCAAATTCCATAAGTGTTACAAAATTCAAGGATTTGTTCGATATTGAAGATGGTGTATTAAAGAAATACAACCACTTAGACCGTTGTTATACAGATACAGCACCTGATCCGGACGGACACAGGGGTATATACACCTATGATTTACATATGTTTGAAGAAGGCGATGTAATAAAAGTTCCAATCAATGCAATCGAAACGGATGATATTGATTTAAAAGGTTATTACCCGATAATCGGTGATTATGTGATTTTAGATCAAGAATAATTTTAAAAACCCCGAAACAAAATCGGGGTTTTTTATAAATTATTTTTTTAACAGTTCGTTTAATTCATCTGCAATAATTTGCATAGCACGATTTGTTTTTATTTCTGATTTCAATTTGTCATATTGATACATTATTGTTGTGTGGTTTTTCTTAAATTCTCGAGCAAGCTCCGGATATGACAATTCCATCAGCTCTCTTGCAAAATATATTGCATATTTTCTAGCGTTTACAACTTCTTTTGCTCTTGCTGTAGACAAAATCTCATCAACATCGACACAAAAATATTTTGCACAAATATTTAAGATGTCTTTTATAGAATATTTTTTCTTTCTTTCCGAAAGTTTCAGGTATTCTTTTGTATTTTCAATATTTAATTCTACCTCGTCAATAGAAGCAAGAGCACTTGCTTTATTGTATGCTCCTTCTAATTCTCTAATGTTTGTATCAAATTCTTTTGCCAAGAGTTCTGCCACTTCATCAGAAATAGGAAAATCGGACATTTTTGCATAATTTTTTACAATTTCCATTATTTTATTTTTCGCTTCAGGACTTACATCCTGCCTGTTATTTAAAACTCGGGATACTGTTGTTACTGAGTATCCCGATTCTTTTGCTATATCTACAATTGT
>CAKUUG010000049.1 GCA_934692665.1 uncultured Candidatus Melainabacteria bacterium
ATTATACAGAAAGAATTAAGAACACCCCATCTTCATTTATTAGAGAAATTTTAAAAGTTACACAAAAACCTGAAGTTATATCTTTTGCGGGTGGATTGCCAAATCCTATTTCTTTTCCGCAAGAAAAACTAAAAATCTCAATGAATCGAATAGCTGATGAATTTGGTGCAAAAATATACCAATATTCAACAACAATGGGTTTAGATTCATTGCGTCAATACATTGTCGACAGATACAAAAAAATCTGGAAAATGGACATTACAATAGATAATGTTATCATTACAACAGGTTCTCAACAAGCACTGGATTTAATCGGAAAAGTTTTTGTTAACGAAAACGACACTGTCATGGTTGAAAAACCGTCGTATTTGGGACTTTTGCAGTCTTTTTGTATGTATAGAGCAAAATTTATTCAAACAAAACTAAACGATGATGGTCTTGATATTGAAGAATTAAAAAAGACATTATCGACATACAAACCGAAAGTTGCATATTTAATTCCTAATTTTCAAAACCCAACAGGCTTAACATATACAAAAGAAAATAGAGAAAAAGTTTTTGATTGCATCAAAGACGAAGATGTGATTCTAATCCAAGATGACCCTTATGGAGAATTGCGTTTTACGGATGAAGAAAGAATTCCTTATATTGGATTAAATCAATCTAAAAAGAATATTTATTTAGGAAGTTTTTCTAAAATTGTAACGCCCGGCATGAGATTGGGTTATATTATTGCAGATAAAGAAATAATAAAAATGTTAGAAACTGCAAAACAAGCGTCAGACTTGCATTCTAATATTTTTGGTCAGTACTTAATTTCTGATTATTTGTATCACAATGATTTGGATAAACACATTGAAAAAATAAAAAAATTATACAAAACTCAAGCAAGTGCAATGGTTTGTGCTATGGAAAAATACTTCCCATCTGATGTTAAATTTACAAAACCAAAAGGAGGAATGTTCACTTGGGTAACATTGCCTGAAGGCAAATCTTCTTGCGAATTGTTTGACAAAGCGATTGCAAAAAATGTAGCTTTTGTTCCGGGAGATCCTTTCTATATTGGTTTAAAAAATGTAAACACATTAAGACTAAATTACACAAATGCAGACACGGCAACAATAGAAGAAGGCATAAAAAGATTAGCACAGGCTTTAAAAGAAATCTAATAATCTTTTTAGTGTATTTTTTGTGCATAATTTTCTTATTTAATTTAAAATAGACGTATGAGTAAAAATATTCTAATTATCGGACTGAATTCCGAACTTGCTCAAGAAACAATCAAAGAACTCAAACTCAAGGATTACAAAATTTGGGCAACATCACGTCAAATCGGAATGATGGATGAAAAAATAAAAGAAATATACTTGGATGTTTGCAATGAAGAAAGTTTTTTTATAGCAAAAGAAAAATTAAGAGATATTTCTTTTGACACAATAATTAATTTTACAGGCATTGCAATAGCAGGTGCGGTAGAAGAATTAAGTGAAATAGAGTTAAAAAAACAGCTCGATGTAAATTTATTCGGCTTATTAAAGATAATTAAATATTTTTGCCCAAATTTAAAACCAAACGGAAAATTGGTAAATATCAGCTCTATGGCGAGTTACGGGATTTTTCCTTTTCTTTCCCCATATTGCATATCAAAAGCAAGTGCAGATATTTTGTTGAATACTTATGCAATAGAAAGCAAAAAGAAAGTTGTATCGATACGCCCAGGAGCGGTTGCAACAAAATTCTGGGACAAAAGCATAGAATTAAACAAGAAAGTATTTGAAAACGAAAAAACAAAATTCAAAAACGAAAGCGATTTTTTAGTAAAAAATGCACAAAAAAATTCCCTTCATGCAAAAAATTCCATAAATGTAGCTAAAAAAATTGCAAAAATTGTTGATTTAGAAAATCCAAAAACTGTTTATAATATAGGTTTAGATTCTAAAATTACAAAACTATCAAGGTTCTTTTCGCAAAACGCAGTAAATTCAATCGTTAAGCTCATATTGAAATCAAGGATAAAAAATATCTGATGACAAAAAACACTCAAAAAATATTCTTTATTTATCCTCCTTCTCCAATTATGAACAGAGAAGACCGTTGTCAGCAGCCAACCGATGAGCTTATTGTAATTCCACCATTACCACCTGTTGATATGATGAGTTTGTCTGCAATTGCAAAAAAATACGGTTATGAAACAAAATTCAAAGACTACAGCTTAAAAAACGAAACCGTATTTGATTTCGTTAGAGATTTAAGAGCATACAAACCGGATTTTTTGGTTATTAATGTTGCTTCAACTACTCTAGAAAAAGATTTGTCTTCTTTAATTCAAGCAAGAGATTTACTTGATGAGACCATAGTTATTGCAAAAGGTGCAATATTTAATTTTAATTCATATTCAATTATGCAGCAATATCCCGAAATCGATATAGCACTAAGAGGAGATATTGAGCCTACATTCGAAGAAATAATTCAATACAAAAATCTAAAAGACATAAAAGGTTTAACCTATCAAGTAGAAAACAAGATAATATCGACACCGGACAGAGAAAAACAAAAAAATTTGGATTTTTTGCCAAAATTGGATAGAGATTTAATAGACAATAATTTTTATATTCGTCCTGACACCAGAAAACCACAAACTATAATCAAAGTGTCAAAAGGATGTCCAAATCACTGTTTGTTTTGTCTTGCTACTCCACTAAACGGCAAAATCGTAAGATACAAATCCCAAGAACTTATAATTGACGAGATAAAAGAGTGCGTCGAAAAATACAACATAAGAGATTTTATATTTTGGTCTGATATTTTCAATTTAGACAATTCTTGGGTGCAAAAATTGTGCAGACTTATTATTGATAATGATTTAAACATCAATTTTTCAGCAAATACAAGAATTGATACTATTGATTTTGAAACTTTATGCTTGATGAAAAAGGCAGGCTGTAGTCTTGTTTCTGTCGGAATTGAATCAGGAAGTCAAGAAATTCTCGATAAAATCGGCAAAAAAATTACAATAAGTCAAATCAAAAAAGCGATACAAACAATAAACAAAGCAAAAATTCAAATATACGCATACTATGTAATCGGGCTGCCTTGGGAAACTAAAAAAACAATAAAAGAAACAGAAAACTTGTCCCACGAACTAAATACACAATATGCAAGCTTCTATACAGCAACAGCTCTGTATGGCACTCGTTTTTACGATTATGTTCAAAAAAACAGACTAGGTGAAATAAGCTACGAAAAACCATACATCTTGCCCAGCGTAAGAAGTTATGAACTTACTTCTCAAGAAATATACGAATACAATAAAAAACTAAACAAAAATTACTACCTTAGACCAAAATATATGCTAAAAATGATTAAAGAAATCAATTCAATTACAAAATTCAAAGTATATTATGATGCATTTTTAAAATTAGTAAATTTGAAGAACGATTAGAGCACACCCCATAATTAACAATCCCAATACAACTCCACTTATTGAATAGTGGCCAGTATCATAGTCTTTTGACAATGGCAAAAGTGTGTCTATTGAAATATATGTCATAATCCCTGCAACAAGAGCAAACAAAGTACCAATGCACAAGTTTGGAAACAGAGATTTAATTATAACAAAACCAACTACCCCTCCGATTGGTTCTGCCATACCTGATAAAAATGAATAGTAAAAAGCTTTTCTTTTCGAGTGCGTTGCCTGATATACAGGAATAGAAATCGCCATTCCTTCAGGAATATTGTGAATTGCTATTGCAAAAACAATACCTACACCAAGCATCAGATTTTCTGCAGTCATAAAAAATGTAGCCAGACCCTCCGGAAAATTGTGTATCGCAACAACAAGAGTAGTTAAAATACCGGCTTTTTTTATTTTGCCTAAAGGAATTGCTGCATTTTCATTTTCTACACAGTCTGTAGAATCGATATTTTTTTCATTCGCACCAATTTGTTTTGTAAACATTTGAGTTTGAATATGGTCAGGAATAAAATAATCAATCATTGCTGCAATCAATATCCCAACCCCAAAAAATATAATCGAAAGCCAAATATATTCAGAACCCATTTGATTTTTTATCAATTCAGTAGATTCAGGATATAAATCAACCAAAGAAATAAAAAGCATAACTCCGGCTGACAAGCCCAAGCCAAAAGATAAAAATTTTAGGGAGTTTTCTTTTATAAAAAATGTAACAAATCCACCAAGCACAGTAGACAAACCTGCAATAGTAGATAGTAATAATGCCATTAAATGTGTTTTATCCATAGTTTTAATTATAGCATTTAAAAAAAATATGCAATATGAAAATAAAAAAAAGGGGTTAAAACTTGTTTAACCCACTTGTATTGCCATCACCAGTTAGATTCTTGTATACTAAAACTAATTATTGTTTAACGTCAGTGCAACTGAAGGAGCTGCGTTCGCTTGTGCTAAAAGCGATATTGATATTTGTTGAAGAATTTGGTTTTGGGTATAGTTTGATGCTTCAGACGCAATATCAGCATCAGTAATCAACGATTTAGAACTTGATAGGTTTTCAAATTGTGTCGTAAGCGTTGACAGTGCTGAATCTAGTCGGTTGCCTGCAGAACCTATTTTTGACTTTCTTGCTGACAAATCATCTACCGCCAAATCCAACGCTCTGATTGCAAGATCGTAGTTGTCATCGTCTTGTTGTTTTGTTGCAGTTTTTCCAGAGCCTGTTTGTACTACCGTTGGAGCATTCTTCTTTAGGTTTTTCAGTGTAAAGTTTTGCAAACCTGACAAAGATGAAAACTCAACTGACTTGAATATATCTCCACTTGCTTTAATTGTATTATCTACGCCTGCGTTAGAACCAACTTGGAATTTAACTCCATTTGTACTTAAATCTTGGTCTGAAAACAAGTTTAGCGAAGAAAATTTAGAAGATGAATGAACACGGTTGATTTCAGAAATACGTTGTTGAACTTCATCATCCATTGCAGATATTTCGTCTTCAGAATAGGTGCCATCTCTTGCTTGTAATGTTAAGTCACGAATTCTTGATATATTTTCTGAAATTACATCAACGTTACCTTCTATTGTTGAAAGCATTGCGTTTGCATTTTGAACGTTCTTTTGAGCAATTTCATTTCCGTTTAATTGTACGCCCATCTTTGCCGCAATTACTGCACCTGCTGCGTCATCTTTTGCTGAATTAATTTTCAAGCCTGTAGACATGCGTTGCATTGATTTTGACAAATTGCTTGTAGCGTTTGTTAAAATACCTTGAATCTTAATGGAATTAACATTCGTGTTGATAATTACGCCCATATTATAATACTCCTTTATTGTTTATTGATTGCATTAACTAAACGATGAACTTTTAGTATTTCCCTTGCAATCTTCATCCTTAACATATTTACTTTAACTTTTTTTAAAAGGAGTTTGAACTAATTTTTAGTATAAATTACACTATACCAAAGTTATAAAAAGAGGTTTGCAATTTCTCGCAAACCTCTTAATTATATCGATATTATTGAATTTTAGCTATTTATCAGAAGTATCTGAAAATATATTTCCTTGTGCAGAATTTTCCATCAATTCTTCTTTTGCTTCTTTTACAAGGGTTTCTTTGTCTTTTTCGCTTTCATCAGTATTAATTACCTTATTTACAGAAACAACAGTATCATCTCCATCTAGCGTTTGAACTCTGACACCGGTTGCGGGTCTACCTTGGCGAGAAATATCGGAAGCACTGACTCTGGTCACGACGCCATTTGCTGTTACAACCATTATTTCGTCGTTTTCTTTTACAATAGATAAATCAACTAATCTGGATTGAGATGATTTGAATTTTGTTGCAATAAGACCCATGCCGCCTCTATTTTGAGTTCTGAATTCAGAGATTTTTGAACGTTTTCCAAAGCCATCTGATGTAATTACCAACAAATCAGCATCATAGTCACGAGGAACAACGTCGCAACCTATAATTTCATCCGATGTTCTTAATTTCATAGAATTTACACCACGAGCCGAACGTCCCAACGGTCTTAAGTCTTCAATAGGAAATCTGATTGCCATACCGCAAGATGTACCGATTATTATTTCATCATTTCCTTTTGCAAGTTTAACCCAATTCAAAGTATCATTTTCTTCCAAACCTATTGCAATCAAACCGTTTCTTCTGATATTTGTAAAATTATCTAATGATATACGTTTAATGTAACCTTTTTTTGTTAGCATAATTAAGTTCATATCATTTTTAAATTCAGAAACAGGAACAATCGCTGTTACGTTTTCATCTTGTTCTAAAGGAAGTACGTTTATTATAGGCAGACCTTTTGATTGGCGAGAACCTTCCGGAAAATCATAAACCGATAATGAGTAAACAAGCCCTTTAGAAGAGAAGAACAATACTTTATCATGCATCATCGCAGTAAAGAAGTGTGCAACATCATCGTCTTCTTTTGTTTTCATTCCGCCTTTACCTCTTGTTGCACGGTTTTGGCGAACAAAAGTGTCAAGAGAAATACGTTTAATGTAGCCTTGGCGTGTAATAAACACAGCCATTTGAGTATTTGGTGTCAAATCTTCAACAGTAACTTCACCTTCTTCGGGAATGATTTGGGTTTTTCTTTCGTCACCATATTTTTCTTTATCTTCGTTTAATTCAACTTTAATTAATGCAAGAATTTTTTCACGAGAAGAAAGAAGTTCTTCGTATTCTTTGATTTTTTCTAACAATTGAGCGTGTTCAGCTCTGATTTTATCTTGTTCCAATCCTGTTAAACGTCTCAATTGCATTTCAAGGATTGCATTCGCCTGTTCGGTATCCAAACCAAAACGATTTATTAAGCCGTTTCTTGCAGATTCGGTATTTGGAGATTTTTTGATTAATTCAATCACTTCATCAAGCGAATTTAGAGCAATCATCAAACCTTCTAATATATGAGCTCTTGCTTTGGCTTTTTTCAAGAAGAACATTGTTCTTCTGGTTATTACATCTACCCTATGTTCAACAAATTCAGAAAGAACTTCATACAAATTCAAAAGTCTGGGTTGTTGACCAACAAGAGCTACCATATTAAAACCAAAACTTGTCAAAAGGGCTGTTTGTTTGTAGAGGTTGTTTCGAACAACATCGGGTTTTGCGTCACGTTTTAATTCTATTACAATACGCATACCTTCTCTATCTGATTCATCACGAAGATCAGATATACCTTGGATTTTTCCATCTTTAACAAGTTCAGCAATTTTTCTGATTAATTCGGCTTTGTTTACTTGGTATGGAATTTCAGTTACAACAATTGCACTTCTGCCTTGTCTTCCGTTTCCGCCTGCCAATTCTTCAATTGAAGAAACAGCTTTCATTTTTATAGAACCACGACCGGTTTCGTAAGCTTTTTTAATTTCGGATGTACCGACAATCGTTGCACCTGTTGGAAAGTCAGGACCTTTTATATAATGCATTAAACCGTCGGTTGTAATTTCAGGATTATCAATCAAAGCAATAACACCATCTACAACTTCGTTTAGGTTGTGAGGAGGGATATTTGTTGCCATGCCAACAGCAATCCCTGATGTTCCGTTTAGCAATAACATGGGTAATCTGGTAGGTAATACAGAAGGTTCTTCCAGACTGCCATCGAAGTTTGGCATAAAATTAACTGTTTCACAATCGATATCAGCAAGCATCGCTGTTGTGATTTTATGCATACGAGCTTCTGTATAACGCATTGCTGCTGCACCATCGCCATCAACGGAACCAAAATTTCCATGCCCATCTACTGTTAAGTATCTGGTTGAAAAATCTTGTGCCATGCGGACAAGAGCTTCATAAACAGAGCTATCACCATGGGGGTGATATTTACCCAAAACTTCACCAACTATACGAGCACACTTTTTAAATGGTTTGTCCGGTGCCATGCCAAGTTCATTCATAGCAAACAAAATTCTTCTATGAACCGGCTTTAGACCATCTCTAACATCAGGCAAAGCACGACCGACAATAACGCTCATCGCATAGTCTATATAACAACGTTTCATTTCATCACGAATATTGACAGGAACTACTTTTCCGTCGTCAAATAAATTTGTTTGAGCCAAATTCCTCACTCCTTTAAATAAATCTATATAAAGTAATTATACAATAAAAGAAATTCTGGTGCAAAAGAAGAATTTAATTTTTTATCTTGAAATATTTTTTTACACATTTTTTCTATTTTTATTTTATAATGAAACTAAATAAAATTGTAAATAAGGAAGAGAATATGGAATTAGCTTATAAGAAACAAAGCTGTACAGAATTAAAAGAAGAAAATGTAGGACAAAATGCACTTCTTGCAGGATGGGCTTCTACAATTCGTGATTTAGGCGGTATAATTTTTGTTGAATTAAGAGATAAAACAGGCTTGTTTCAACTTGTTGCCGATCCACAAATAAACCCCGAAGTTCATAAAATTTTGTCAAAAATCAGACCGGAATATGTAATAAAAGTTGAAGGTCCTATTTCTAAAAGACCTGATGATACAATAAATGACAAATTAGCAACAGGTAGAATAGAAATGTATCCGACAAATGTTGAAATTCTTTCAGCTGCACAAACTCTGCCTTTTGTTCTTGATGATGACAATGTTTCTGAAGATGTAAGATTAAAATATCGTTATTTAGATTTGCGTCGTGAAAAAATGATGAACAATTTCAGACTTCGCCACAAAATCGTTACAGCAATCAGAAACTATTTAAATGAACTTGATTTTATGGAAGTTGAAACTCCGGTTTTAATAAAAGCAACACCGGAAGGAGCTAGAGATTATCTTGTTCCATCCAGAATCCATGATGGAAAATTCTATGCACTTCCTCAATCACCTCAAATATTCAAACAATTGCTTATGGTTGCAGGTTTTGAAAAGTATTACCAAATAGCAAAATGTTTCAGAGATGAAGATTTGCGTGCAGACCGCCAACCGGAATTTACACAAGTAGATATGGAAATGTCATTCGTAAATCAAGATGACGTCATAAAAATGACAGAAGGTTTGATTGAAAATGCATTTAAAGCAGCCGGTGTTGAAGTTAAAGCACCATTTAGAAGAATCACTTGGCGTGAAGCAATGGATAGATTTGGCTCAGACAAACCGGATACTCGTTTTGGATTGGAATTGTTTGATGTAACAGATATTATGGAAGCATCAACATTTGAAGCATTCAAAAACGTAATCAAACAAGGCGGAACTGTTAGAGCTATCAAAATTCCGGGCATTGCCGGTTATTCAAGAAAAGAAATGGATGATGTAAGAAATTTAGCAATTTCTTTTGGTGCTAAGGGTTTAGCTTGGATTACATATATGGAAGACGGTAGCGTAAAGTCTCCTGTTTTGAAATTCTTAAACGAAGAACAAATTAAAGAAATTCAAACCAGAGCAGAAGCTCAAAACGGCGATATCGTATTTTTCGTTGCTGACTATCCGGCTATTGTATTTGATGTTTTAGGCAGATTTAGACTATATTTCGGTAAAAAATTAAATATGATAGATGAATCAATCCATGATTTGTTATGGGTGGTAGATTTCCCATTGTTTGAATACAGTTTTGAAGATGGCACATATAAATCAGTTCACCATCCATTCACAATGCCTGCTTTAGAAGATATAGACAAACTTCAAACTGACAAAGGTAATGTAAAATCAATTGCTTATGACATTATATACAATGGAAACGAATTGGGTGGCGGTTCAATCAGAATCCACGATGCAGAAATCCAAAGAAAAGTATTTGAAGCACTTGGCTTAAGCGAAGAAGACATTCACAATAAATTTGAATTCTTAGTTAACGCATTCAAATACGGCACACCTCCTCATGGCGGTTTGGCAATAGGATTGGACAGATTGGTTGCATTATTATTAAGAGCTCAATCAATCAGAGAAGTTATTGCATTCCCTAAAAATTCAGCAGCAAAAGACTTGATGACAGACGCTCCTTCTTTGGCTTCTGAAGAACAATTGAGAGAATTGCACTTGAGATTAAGAAATTTACCAAAGGTATAAAATATTGTTAAACAACAAAAAAATTGTTATAGTAATGCCTGCATACAATGCAGGCTTAACTATAAAAGAAACATTCGACAACATTCCAAAAGAATTTGTTGATGAAATTATTTTGACTGACGACTGCTCAAAAGATAACACTGTTGAAATAGCCAAATCTCTAGGTATAAAAGTTTTTGTTCACAATGAAAATTCAGGCTATGGAAAAAACCAAAAAACATGTTACAAAGAAGCCCTGAAGCTAGGGGCTGATATTATTATTATGTTGCATCCTGACAATCAATATGACCCAAAACTAACCCCGACTTTAGCAACAATGCTTGCTTATGGAGAATATGATTGCATTATTGCATCAAGATTTTTAAATAATGGTGCAAAATATTCAAAAATGCCTCGATACAAGTATTTTGCAAACAGATTTTTAACTATGTTTGAAAATTTTTTAACAGGTGCAAATTTGTCTGAATATCACACAGGATACAGAGCGTTTACAAAAGAGGTTTTGGAAAAAATGCCATTTGATAAAATGAACAACGATTTTATTTTTGATAACGAAATGTTATCGTTAATCATTTTTAACAAATTCAGAATAGGGGAAATTTCTTGTCCAACCAGATATTTTGACATTGCAAGTTCTATAAAATTTTTACCCTCTTGTAAGTACGGTTTTGGGGTATTAAAAGTTAGCATACTTCATTTTTTAGCAAAACTAAACCTAAAAACAAAGCTCTACAAATAATTTAACTTTTTGTCAAAATATCTATCAGGCATCTTCCATATTTTTTTGATTTAAATGTTTAATAATAGATATAATTTTATTATTAATGAGACTATTAACTTAAGACATAGTAGCAATAAATAATAAGAGTTTTATTTAAAAATAGTATAAACTATAGGAAATAAAACTCCCATTATTTAAGATGTATTAAACTA
>CAKUUG010000050.1 GCA_934692665.1 uncultured Candidatus Melainabacteria bacterium
TGGAAATTTAGCTCCCGATGGTGCTGTTGTAAAGATTTCCGGTGTAGACAAAGATGTGTTTGAATTTTCCGGCGTTGCAAAAGTATTCAATCACGAAGAAGACGCTATGCGTGCAATCGAAAACGATGTAGTTGTCGCAGGAGATGTTGTTGTTATTCGTTATGAAGGACCAAAAGGCGGCCCCGGAATGAGAGAAATGCTCGCTCCTACTTCTTTGCTCGTTGGAAAAGGACTGGGAAAGAAATGTGCTCTTATTACTGATGGCAGATTTTCGGGCGGAACGAGAGGTTTGTGTATTGGACACATTACTCCGGAAGCAAGTATCGGTGGCCCTATCGGTTTAATTGAAGATGGAGATATTATAGAAATAAATATAAACAAAAGGACAATAGATTTAAAAATTCCTGAAGAAGAATTTGAAAAAAGAAAGAAAAACTTCACTCCATACATAAACGAAGTTCCAAAAGGTTATTTATCAAAATACCAAAGAAACGTTTCACAAGCGAACTTTGGTGCAATTGCACAATAACAAAATTAAACCGCAAGAAGCAATTTTTTCTTGCGGTTTTTAAATTTTAGCCAATTCAATCAATTTTTGCCTAGACAAATCGTAGTCTGATTTGTCATCTGCTTTTTGTATCAAGTATTCTTCTATTTTGTCATGCATTGAAATCGCCATATCGGTATTGGGGTCTGTTCCTCTTACATAAGCTCCGATATTAATCAAATCTTCGTTTTTAGCATAATTTGCCATTAAATTTCTGATTTTTCCTGCAGCAGCTTTTTGTTCATCATCAACAATATTATTCATAACACGAGAAATGCTCGCCAAAACATCGATTGCAGGGTAGTGATTTTTGTGAGCCAAAGAACGTGACAAAACAATGTGACCATCCAGAATACTTCTTGCTGTGTCGGCTATTGGCTCATTCATATCATCACCTTCAACCAAAACCGTATACAAACCGGTAATCGTGCCGAATTTGTTCGCACCGGCTCTTTCCAAAAATTTTGGCAAAAGTGCAAAAACAGAAGGCGTATAACCACGAGTTGCGGGGGGTTCTCCGACAGCAAGCCCGACTTCTCTTTGTGCTAAAGCAATACGAGTGACGCTATCCAACATAAAAAGAACGTTTTTTCCTTTATCTCTAAAATACTCAGCAATAGCACAAGCAACAAAAGAAGCCTTTATTTTGACGAGTGCAGGCTGTTCTGATGTTGCACATATAACAATAGATCTTTTCATACCTTCATAACCCATTGCATTTTCGATAAATTCTCTGACTTCTCTACCACGTTCACCAATGAGTGCTATAACATTGATATCGGCAGAAGTGTTTTTTGCAATCATAGCGAGTGTTGTAGATTTTCCAACACCAGAACCTGCAAAAATCCCCATTCTCTGCCCTTTTCCTATTGTGTTTAGTCCATCTATAGCACGAAGTCCGAGCGACAAAACTTCGTCAATCGGTTTTCTATCCATCGGATTTATGATTTTTGCATTAGTCGGATAATAATCATCTGCAATAATTTCGCCTTTGCCATCTATGGGATTTCCTAGTCCATCAAGCACTCTACCCAATAGAGTAGGGGAAACTTTTACTTTCATAACAGAGCCTGTATTTACTACTTTTGCACCTGCTTTCAATCCGTCAATTGAACCCAGAGGCATCAATAAAATACAATCTTTCCTAAAACCTACAACCTCACAATTGATAACATTTGTGCTACCATCTTGTATGATATAACACAAATCTCCAATAGAAGAAACAGGCCCGTCTGCCACAATCGTAAGCCCTATTATTTCTATTATTTTTCCTACTTTTGTGATGGTTTTTGTTTCGTTTATCAAATTATTCAGTTCAGTTAATTTCATAGATTTTTTTGTATTCTTCTATTTCGAGTTTGTCTTTTTGGGTTTTTTCTTCTATTTCTCTTATTATTATTTCTATTTGAGAAGAAACAGAAGCGTCCAGTCTTTCTTTTATATTTTCAACAATAATTGTATCATCGTCGTATTCTGAATTGTACGAAATGTTGAAGTTTTGGTATTGTTTGAAATTTTGAAAATCAAAGTCGATATCATTGTTGAGCGATTTTTTTTGAAATTCATACAAGATTTTTGCGTATTTTTCGCTCAAAATTATATTTACATTTTCTTTGTTTTCTAATAACGAAATAGAATTTTGAATGATTTTTTCCAAAACTTCTCCATTTATTTCTTTGAACAATATTTTTCTGCTAATTGCTTTAATTATACCCAAAACGTCATTCGATGCGGCTTTTAGGATATTTTGTTCTATTTGGTATTGAGAAGCACAAAAATCATCGAAAAATTTTATTTTTTCTTCTAATTCTTCAAGAAGTTTTTTGTGACCGTCTTCGTAGCCTTCTTTGTAGGCATTGTTTATGGTTTCTACTCTTTGTTTTTCTATTTCTTCTTTTGATAAATTAATTAATTCTTCTTTTTCCGTTTGAGCATTAGAAATTATTTCTTGTGCTTTTTGTTTTGCATTTTCTTTGGCTTCGTTTGTTGCGTTTTCTACTATATTTTTTGCTTCTATTTTAGCATCGTTTAAAATTTTATTGCTTTCCGCCTCTGCTTCAGAGAGAATTTTTTGGGCTTGAACTTTAGCAATTTCCAACTCTGTTCTGTGCAAATCAGCCTCTGCTTGAGAAAATTCTTCTTGAAAAGTCTGGAGGATAGATTGTTTTTTTTTGCCTATTTCTATTACATAATCATCTTCCATAAAATTAATTTTATCTTTTTTAATTTTACTCAATTAATTCGTCCTCTTGACTGTTGCGAGAAATTGTTACTTCGCCTGCTGCTTCTAGAGCTTTTATTATACTTACGATTTTTGATTGGATTTTTTGGACTTCTTTTGCTCTTACAGGGCCCATATATTCCAAATCTTCTAACAAAATACCCTGAGCACGTTCTGACATGTTTTTCAAGATTTTTTGTTTTACGTCTTCTTTTACACCTTTTAGAGAAGTTGCCAAATCTTTTGAATCTACTTCTCTCAACACTCTTTGGATAGAAGCGTCATCCAAAAGAACAATATCTTCAAATACGAACATCAAATTTCTTACATTTTCGGCAAGTTCCGGTGTTTCCATTTCCATCATTTCGATTACATTCTTTTCTGTTGACCTGTCAGAACTGTTCAAAATATCTGCAAGAGCTTTTGTTCCGCCTGCTTTTGTAAAGTCTGTCGCAACAACATTAGAAAACTTGGATTCAACTACTTTTTCCAACTCAGATAAAATCTCAGGATTTGTTGTTCCCATTTGTGCAATTTTTAATGAAACTTTGTGCTGAATTCCCGGGGGAAAACAATTTAGTATTTTTGCTGATTGTTCAGGTTTTAAATAAGCTAAAATTAGTGCAATCAATTGTGGAGTTTCATTCTGGAAAGATGTAGCCAATTGCACAGGGTCAGCTTCGTTTAGGAACTGAAACGGATTTGAGTTTAGTATTGTGATTAGTCTGTTTAAAATATTATCTGCTTCAGCAGAGCCATAAGCACGTTCTAACAACTCTTTTGCATAACTCATACCGCCTGAAGAAAGCATGGAAGAAGCCTGAAAAACAGTGTGAAATTCATCTACGATTGCTTCTATAATTTCTTGTGGAAGTTTGGATAAACCTGTAATTTCTATTGTAATTTGTTCTAATATATTGTCATCAGTGATATTTTTCATAATTTCAGAAGCAGTAGTTGGTCCCAGCGTGATTAACAGTGCTGCGACCTTTTGGGTAGATGTCATTTGTTCTAGACGGATTTTTGATGCCATTATATTTTTGTTTTCTTTCTTATTCTTTTAAATACGAAGTTATTACCCTGCCTGCTTCTTCAGGATTTTCTAAAATCATATTTATTATATCATTTTTCTTTTTATCCAAAGCTGATGTGAATTGCATATCTTGATTGTAAAAATCGTCGGAATCTGTATTGTTTTGTTGAAGCATTAAATACGGGTCGTATGTCGGAAGCTGTGCTTCTTCTTCTGCTTCTACTTCTTCTTGGTTTTTGGGTTTTGGTTCTCTGAATATATTGCCAAAGTTGTGTAATGCAAGGAAACCCAACAACATTATCATAAGCACAGGTGCTACGTTTTTAAAGATAAAAGTTAAAATTTCCATTGTAAATTCTTTTTGTTCGAGTTTGTCTTGTTTTAATTCTTCATCCAAATCGATACCTGTAAATTTTAGGCTGGAAACATTAACAACATCCCCTCTGTTTGTGTCCATGCCTGCTGCTGCAACGACCAGATTTTCTATTTCTTTTTTTTCATCATCAGTTAAAATTTTGTTTACTGCAACAGCAACGCTCATTTTGACAACAGACCCCGGAGCATACACTACTTGTTTTACTTCTTTTGTAATTGCATAAGTCGTTGCTTGTTTTTCTTTTTCATAACTTAATTTTTTAACATCATTTTCATTATCGCCTGCTTTTGTGCCTACATAATTAACGGTTTTTGCAGGTGTTTCATTTAGTGGCATTTCAACTACATCTTGAGCAGAACTTGCTGCTTGTTGAGTGTTTAGGGTTGGATTTTGATTTTGTTCGTTTGCAATATTGTCCATCTGGTTTTGAGCGAGAATTTGTGCTTGTGTTGGTTCAGGCTGATTTGCCAAATTTGCTTCTTGATTTTTTGCATTCGATGGAAGGTCTTGGGGTTTTGAATATATTTCTTTTTCGCCTTGTTGCGTCATTATGACCCCATTTTCCGAGCCTTTTGACGGGGTGTAACTTTCGATTGTTGAACGTGTTTGATTAAAATCCATAACAGTCGAAACTTGGACTGATACGTTGTCTTTTCCCATTATGGTTTCTAACGTGTCTTTGATTTTTTTCGCTGCTTCTTTTTCAAAATTTGTTCTATAAGTTTGCATATCGGAAGAATTTTTTGAAACATCTTCAGATAGCACATTTCCAAACTGGTCTGTAATAAATACTCTGTCGTTTGTGAGTCTGGGAACTGAATATGCAACTAAATTTTTAATTGCAAGAATTTGGCTTGCTTTTAATCTTACTCCTGCTTGCAAAATCAAAACAACGCTTGCTGACGGTTCTTCATCTTCATCGGAAAAAATCGACCTTTCCGGTTCTGCCAACTGAACTCTTGCTTTTGTTACGCCTTGAATTTTTTCGATTGAGCGTGTTAATTCTCCTTGGAAAATTCTTTGTTTTGTTAATCTATTTTTAAAATCAGTTGAACCTAATTGCAAATTATCCAAAAGCTCAAATCCGCCGGAAGTGTCTTTTATCAAGTCATTTTCTGCAACAAAAAGTTTCAAGTCTTCTTTGTCTTGGTTTTTAACAAGAATTGCGGTTTTGTCTTCTGACAGTTTGTAAGGATAACCGCTCTTTTTTAGACTTTCTGCTATTGCTGCAACATCTTCTTTAGACAAATCTGAATACAATACTGTCCAATTCGGCTCAGTCGCTTTGAATATGAAAAAAACCCCGACAACTACCGCTGCGACCAAAAGTGCTGAAATTGAAAACTTTTGGTTTAAGTCGAGTTTTTCCCACAATTTTTTTATATCATCAATTATTAATTTAACGTGCTCGTTCACTGATTTTTGACCATAAAATTACTAATTTTATCCAGAGTAATTCCCCAATAGTAGTATAATATATTTATTCGGGCTTTTTCAATTTTGTAATATATTGTAATGAAAAGAGCAAATTCTATTTTTTAGAAGTTTTTTACAGTTACTATGAATATTTCCCCTATAACAAATTTTTACGCTAAAAAACCGAACTTCACTTCAACAAGAAGAACAGAATACTACCTCAATCCAAATAACAAAAACGGCGACACTTTTGTGAGCGAAGTTTATGCTCCTAATAATTTTCCTGTCAAAAATTCCAATGTATCAGTATTTTTCAGAGAAGATATCGAAGATGATATAATGTGCAACTGGAAAGATTTTGCAAGAAAATTGCATAGCGTTTTGCCTAAAGATGAAAAAATAAATATCTATGATTTTGCAAGCTCAGATGGGTCAGAAGCGTATTCTTTGATTATTTCTTTGATGGAAGCTTTAGGAGAAAAAGAAGCAGAAAGATTTTTGCCTATCAAAGCTTTTGACATAGATGCAGGTATAGTAAAAAGAGCAAAATCGAATTTTATTTATGCCAGTTGTGAAGATATAGATAAAATAAACAACTATACAGATGGAAATTTAGATAAATATTTTTATCTTGCAAAAGAAAAGAAAGGCGATTGTTTACTATTGGTGAGACCAATTTTGAGCAGCAATGTTGTTTTTCAACAAGCAAGAATCCAAGATGAAGCAAAAAACCTAAACAAACCAAACAGTATGATTTTTGCAAGAAATATGTGGAAGTATCTTCCTATAGCTGATAGAGTATCTACATTTCAAGAACTATACAACACAATGGACAAATCTAGCAGAATATTTTTGGGAGATTTTGACTTTAGAAGAGGTGGATTGATTCCAAAAGTAGACTCCATCACAGGTTCACTCACAGGAGAACTTACTTGTAGCATATTACCTCCGGAAGGTTTAACTGTAGCGGGTTTTAAAAAATCAGATTTTCCGGGGCAGTCTTATGAAAAAAGATAAAAATTATGCAGTCGTCGGGTCAACAAAGATTATTTTTGCACTTTTAAATAATAAATCGTTTTTTATTTCTTTGTAATAATCTTTTGCTAAAATTCTGCCTTTAGAAATTTGTTCTATATTGTTTTCTTTTAAAATCGCATTCAATTCTTTTGAATTCATGAAATAATCTTTTACTTTTATATATAAATTGAATTTTTTGTATTTTTGTTTGAGCTTTGAATAGATGTATTTTACTGCGTCCATCAGATAAACATTATATGCAAAATCAATTACAAAATTTATATAAAAATCAACATTGTTTTTGGTAGAAACTTCAAAATATCCCAAAATTTCACTGTCTTTGTTAAAGTAAAAATTCATACAATTATTATTCAAAAACTGATATTCACAGCGATTGAACAACGGACGATTGAAGGAGTTTATGTTGTCGTTGTAAAATTTTGTTACTTCTTTTTTTATGTTGTTTTTTAGCGGTTTTAAGATTTTTATGTAATTGTTTGAGAGGTTTTGAACTTTGTATAAATATTCTATTCCGCATTCTCTAAAATTGAGTTCATTTTTGAATATGTTCAAAAGCTCAACTTGCCTTTCATCTACAACGATATAAAAAGAATTTGCCCCTTGAGCTCTGTATTTTGTAATGACATAATTTGACAATTCACGTGCAATAGAGGTTGAATTTTCTTCTAAAATCAGTTTTGTGATTTTGAATCTTGTGTAGCTTTTTGAATCTTTTTCCAGAGTAATAAGACTCTCTTCTTGATTGTCGCAAAAAGCAACATAACTTTCTGAAGCAAATTTCATCCTCAGAGGCAAAATATAATTTATAAAGCATAAAAAACATTTTATAAAATTTACTTCAGATTTTGCAAATATTATGTTTTTAATCTCAATCATACTTTATTATATCGTTATTTGTAGCATTTTTGATATGCCCAAGCATTGTGATTGTGGATAGATTCGAATGCTTCCATTTCAACTTCGTAGAAGTTTATTATGTCATTGTTTTCCAATTTTGAAACTATATCCCGAATCACATCTTCTACAAATTTTGGGTTTTCGTATGCCTTTTCGGTTACATATTTTTCATCTTCTCTTTTTAAAAGAGGATAAATTTCAGAACTCGAGCAGTCTTCTGCCATTTTTATCAAATCTTCCAGCCAGATTTGTTCGTTTTTGTCGTATCGAATTTTGATTTTCAAGATTGCTCTTTGATTGTGAGCTCCGTATTTTGAAATTTCTTTTGAACAAGGACAAAGAGTCGTAATTGGGACTTTTGCTATCAAAAAGAAATTGTAATTGCAATTTTCATCGACTTCTCCCTCAAAAGCACAATCATACCCCATTAAAGAAGCCATTTTGCTCACAGGAGCCAGTTTTTTAATAAAATATTTAAAATCGAATTTTAAATATGCACATTTTGCGTCCAATTTGTTTTTCATATCAAAAAGGACTTGTTCAATATCGTTTGAATCAAGACTTTCTTTTTGATATTTGTTCAAAATCTCAAGAAATCTCGACATGTGAGTACCTTTGAAATGAGAAGGCAAACTCACAGACATTTTGACTTTAGCAAAAACTGTCTGAAATTCTATGTTTTTTTCTTTTGAATCAGGTTTTCTTTCGATTTTTAAAGGTATTTCAACGTCTTTTACCCCTACTTTTTGTATCGGGATATTTCTTGTGTCTTGTTGGTTTTGGACGTCTTTTATCATTTTAATTCTTCGCTTCCACCTTTTTCCAAAGCTAAAAGAAGTTTTAGAGCTGCTATTCTTTGGGTTTTTGGGTCTGCTTGTCGAAGCATTTCAACTGCTCTAATCATAACAGGGTCATTATCGTACCAACGATTGCCTCTGCCTTGATATTGAGTAACAATTTGATAGATTCTTTCTATTACGTCAGCTGCAACATCTTCTTGCAGTTTGAGCATAAAATCCTTTGCTTGCTCTTTTTGTTCATCTGTTGACAATCTCAACAACTCAAGAGCTTCTTTTAAAATAGGATCTTTATCGTACCAACGTTTGCCTTCGCCTTTGCGTTCACTCATAAACTCCACCTTTCTTGATATTCAGTATAGCAAAATATTTTTCTTTTTGGAAGTAATTTCAATCTCTTCAATTCCACAAAAAAATTAATTATATCCACATGAGTAATTTTAATTTACATTCTTAACTTATAGAATAATTGAAAACGGAAAAATTTTCACAAGGAGAAAAGATGGAAAATCAACAATTAGTACTATTAACACCCCCAACAGTAGAGCTTTCGGAATTAAAGAATTTGTTTTTTCAATTGAGTTATAAAACTTGCAATTTAAAATGTAAACACTGCTATATAGAAAGAAATTCATACAAAAACGAAGAAGATTTTTTGCCTTTAGAAAAAGTTAAAGAAAATCTTATGTGTTTAAAAGGTAAAAAGATAGAATCTATTTATTTAACAGGGGGAGAACCCTTGATGCATCCGGATTTTAACCAGATTTTGAGAATGTGTTTAAAAACAACAAACACAACAGTAATGACAAACGGCACTATGATTAATGACAAAAAAGCTCGTTTTTTGAGAAAAATCGATGATGAGAGCAGTTTTGAGACAATATATCGAGTGAGTCTTGATTCAACAAACGAACTCGAAAACGATGAAATAAGAGGTAGAGGCAGCTTCAGAAAAGCAATTCTTGCGATTATGAGTTTGATGAAATACGAATTTAACCCCATAATTTCTGTCGTTAATTACAAAAATCTTCCAAGAGAAGAAATATTTGCAGATTTTAAAGAATTTTTCTCTAAAAAAGGAATTGAATTTGATGAAATAAATCTAAAAGTTATTCCGTTTTTTGATAAAGATTTGGAAATCAAAGAAATAAAAGATTATGAAGAAAAAAATCTCGATTGTTATACTTCAAGAGTAATTTCCAAAAATGGTGTCTATGCTTGTCCTATGATGGTAAATGACTACAGAAAAAGACTGGGGAGTAATATTTCAGATTTTTCAAAAATAAATTATCTCGATTGTGAAAAATGTTCCATTTGTGCAAAATATGGAAAAATTCAGGTAAATGATTGGTTATAAAAAACTTTTCAATTATCCAAAAAGTGTTTTTGTAGTAAAATTATTAAAAATGGCATGACTATTTTTTAATGTGGTTGGATTTTTGAAAGTTTTAAAATGACATTAAAAACAAAAAAAGAACAAGAAGGATGGGAAAAGTTCATTGAAACATTAAAAACGAATCTGCCCGTTCCTTCTCATACTTGGGTAGATGCTCTTGCTCCTGCTGTTCCGATTTTTGAAAATACGAATGAAATATTTTTAATAAAAAGTAACCAAAATTTTGGTATAAATTATCTCCAAACAAAGCACCTAAAACAAATAGAAGACTCTTTTGCAGAGGCTCTCAACATAAAACGCCCTGTGAGGTTTGTTTATGATGCTACATTAAAAATCAAGAAAAAACAAACAAAACAAACCGAAACGGAAAAAGCTCACCAACAAACAGCAATCCAGATGGAAAATTTGGCACAAATGCATTCTTTTTGCGGTTTGAATTTGAAATATACGTTTGAGAATTTTGTAGTTGGTGAAAATTCAAAATTTGCCTACAAAATCGCACAAATGATAGCAGAAAAACCGGGGCAGGCGAAATTTAATCCAATGTTTATTTCAGGTACGGTAGGACTAGGCAAAACTCATCTGATGCAAGCAATAGGACATAAAATTTTGAGGAATTTCCCAAATTTGAAAATCAGATACACGAAAGCAGAAGAATTTGGCAACAAATTAATAGAAACCCTAAATACCTGCAAAAATCCTGCTGATTTGAACGAAAGAATGAGAAAATTCAGAGATATGCACAGAAATGTCGATGTTCTTCTTATTGATGATATACAGTGGATTGATGGCAAAAAACGTACAGAAGAAGAAATATTCAACACATTCGACACATTGTACCATGCAGGAAAACAAATCGTTTTTGCTTCTGACCGCCCGCTGTCTGCTTTTGAACTTATTCCTGACAGATTAAGAAGCCGTTTTGAATGGGGAATAGAAGCAAATATCCAAATTCCAAATTTGGAAACAAGAATGGAAA
>CAKUUG010000051.1 GCA_934692665.1 uncultured Candidatus Melainabacteria bacterium
CGACATGGCCAAGTGGTAAGGCAGAAGCCTGCAAAGCTTTTATCCCCCAGTTCGAATCTGGGTGTCGCCTTTTTTAACTTATACCATATTTGCTTTTTTCATTATTTCTTTTTCATCTTCTGCAACGATTTTTGCAGGATAGCCGGCATGATGAATTTTTGGCAAAAGCCATTCAGCACTATATTCTACATAATCTGATGAATCATCGTCTGTATCTATACATACAAAAGAAGTCTTTCCGTTTTTGTCGGTTTTATAGTCTACAATCGTAATTTCATGTCCATTTATTACTTTATTTTTTGGACCATCCACCATCGGATTGTACAAGCCTGAAGCAACTTTTCCAACTGTTTCATTTGTTAAGACATATCCAATGATTACATTATTACCGGAATCTATTGAATCTTTAATGTGTTTTTCCATTTTATCAAAAGAACAAGTATGACCGACCAGATTTTGGTTTTCATCGATTTGTTGATAAACAAGAGAGGTTATTTCTTGGTTTTTTATCAAAGATTCAACAAAAGTTTTTTCAACCTCAATCAGGCCTTTTGGATTTGCATTGAAATCACCACCACGCATATCTGTTAGCGAATTATATGTATTTTGTGAACCCGCCTGCATAATTGCACTTTGAACCAGAACATCAGCAACATTTCTTTCGCCCAAATCCCAATAATTGTCTTGCAATTTTGCTCTAATGAAAGCATTTGGGTCTAATTTTATATCAATTTTTGTTTTATCAAACCCGAATTTTGTAACATTTGCACCAAGCATATTCAAAATCATACAAGCATCCAGTTTGTTTGGGCTGATAGAATCCAAATTTATGTTAAGCGTTACTGATTTTTCATCACTAGACAAAGAATTAACCCATCTTGAATATTCAGCAGGATTTTTGTCTGCAAGATTTACTTCGTTTGAAGCAGCAGGACAAGTGCCTGAAGTAACGACAGACATCATTTCTGGTTTTTTTCTCAAAGGGTCATCGGAAGGGAGCTTGTTTAATATAGTATTAACTTCATTTTTAGGAACATCACCCAAAGTTTGAGTGATTATTCTTGGATTTAGAGTATTATCAAGTATATTTGATATCAAATTTTTTTGATTCAAATTTTCAGCCCTTTTAATAGTCGCTATCTGGTATAAATTTTCTAACATGGTAGTGCCATCATTCGATTTTGACAGCAATTTTCCATTTTTTAATAATTTGTCCATTTGTTGAGAAGGCGTCAAATTAAAAGAGGTTTCAGTAGGCTTTGAATCTTTAAAAAGCTCTAAAATTGTATTGTATTTTTTGATTTCTTCGTTATTTAAGGTAGTGTTTCTAGGGATTGTTGTCGCTGCAGCACAAAAAGAAACACCTGAATAAAGGGCATTATTGTTAATTTTGTTGTTAGAATTGCCAATTGGTACAGAAAAACCCCGTTTATTGTCCAAATTTAAAAATCTATTAGAATTTACATTTATAGATTGAATATTATTCATAGTTTTCCTATATTAGAGCCCTTATACCTTTTTAAAAACATATAAATGTAAAAAATTGTTATTTATGTGAATTTATATTAACTATTTATATTTTTTAAGCTAAAATACATATAATGATAATAATATAATATTCAAATGGATGTAAATATGCAAATGATTGAAAAATTACAAAATTCTGACCTTACAAACGCTTTTAATACTATCGATATTGAAGTTGAAGCAATTTTGGAATTGAAAAATTTGTTAGATGAAAATCTTACAAAAACTCTAGACCTAATAGAAGCAACAAAAGGTCGAGTTATTCTTTCAGGAATGGGAAAATCAGGGCATATAGCAAGAAAAATTGCAGCATCACTAGCATCAACCGGCACTCCATCGTTTTTTATGCATCCTGCTGAAGCAAGCCATGGCGATTTGGGGATGGTTACAACGGATGATATAATTATCGCTATTTCAAACAGTGGCGAATCTCGAGAATTGATTGATATTTTAAACTATTCAAAACGTTTCGGCATAAAATTGATTGCAATAACAAAAAATCCGGAAAGTTCACTTGGAAAAGCAGGAGACATAGTTCTAAAACTTCCTTCTTCAAAAGAAGCATGTCCATTGGGACTTGCTCCAACATCTTCTACAACAGCGACGCTTGTTTTGGGGGATATTATTACAACAGGTATGATACAAAGACGTGGCTTTTCGAAAGCACAATTCAACCAACGTCACCCGGGAGGCAAGTTGGGTTCAATTCTTCAAAAAGTAAAAGATTTGATGCATACAGATAAAGAAATGCCTCTATTGAATGAAAACGCTACAATTAACGAAATAATATTAGAAATGACATCAAAACGTTTGGGATGCGTAGGTTTTGTTGACAAAGAAGGAAATCTTACCGGAATGTTTACAGATGGGGATTTGAGAAGATATATAGATAAAGACATAAAAAATGCAAAAGCAATAGATATTATGACAAAAAATCCGATTGTTGCAACAAAAGAAATGTTTGCATCAGAAGCAATAAAATTAATGAATGACAAAAAAATCACAAATTTGTTTGTCATAGAAGGAAAAAAACCCGTTGGCACGCTTCATATTCACGATTTGTTAAAAAGCGGCACAGTGTAATTATACATTTGACAATTCATAAAAAAACATTAATACAAAATCAAACAGGAATTGATTTTGTATTTTTTGATTAAAAATCAATAAAATATATTATGAAATTTAAAAAATAATAATATAAAATTTAACTAGAGGTAATTATGACATATAAAAACGACCATGAATTGACAATAGCAAACAGATGGGGTTCAGCAAGCTCCAGCGCTAAAGCTGAATTATATGAAACATACGACAGATTGAGAGATTTGACTGTTTCAGGAGCTTCATCCAGTGGATCAGGTTTTGGCACGGCAGGTGGCTTTTTGTGGCAGTTAGCAAGCTTGTTTTCACCATCCAGTTTTATGCCGACACTAGGTGGCTCATCTATGATGAATATTCCAGGAACATCTTATTGGACACCGAATCAAGCAACAACGTCATATTTTGACAATGGAACAAGTTCTTTTGGAGTATCAGGTTTATCCAGTTATTCAGGATTTCCATCAGGTGCTGCAGGAATTTCACTAGGTTTTGGAACAGACGGAGCTCCAACAGGTGGTGCTGCGGGTTTGGCAACAGGGTATGCTGTTTCTGCTGCAGGAATTGCAGCAATGAACACTGCTTCTTATGCAACTGGAGCAACAACGGGTTTTGGCTTTGGGCAAAATGTTGTTTTACCGATAGCAGGACTTGTATCCGGTTGGGGTGGTATTTTGCAATCATTAGCACCCTATGCAGGCGAATTCGGGTTGGGTGCAATTGTTGCGGGTAACTTGATGCAAGGCACAGGAAACGCTGCAATGGCTGCCTATCAGAACATAACAGGAAACATTACGACAAATGCTGATGCTATATTAGAAGATAAAGTTAGAAATCTTGAAACAATATGTAAAATGTTAGACAACCAAACAGATATTGTAAGAAAATCCTTAAAATCAAGCCTCGATTCCGATGGAGATTTAAAAGACGATCTATAATTTTAAAAACCCTTCTTGAACAAGAAGGGTTTTTAAAAACAAAAAAAATCCTCGCAAAAATTCGCAAGGATATTTTCTATTTGGTACATAGAAAGGAAGGAAAGGTTAGGAAAAATGTAGGTGTGTGTAAAAACCTTTTGTATCGTATAACTTTTTTACAAGTCTAAAAACTCCAATTAACTTACATTATATATATTCCATACATAAAAAATTAATAACCCTTATTAAGAAAACTTTACGAAGTTAACTTTTCTTAATACTATAAAATACACTTATTGACAGGGTTTTGAATATATTATAGCTTTTGTAAACTTTTACAAAGTTGTAAAAATAACACTTTAAAAATTGCCAAAAATAAAGTCCCCACAAGGGATTGAGGGGTTTTTAAAGATATGCTATAATAGTAGTAGAGCATACTAGATAATTTTTTAGGCAGGCAACTATGATTAATGCAGATACGGGTGAGTATTACAGGCACTATCAGAGCGAATATTTGTCTATCTATTTAAAAGATAGATTAGAAAACAAGATTCAGCTTTCAAACGGAATTTTTGTTGCAATTTTTTTATTTACACTGATAATCACTCTAAATATCGCAAAACCAGTATTTGCAAATTCGCAAATAATAGATATAAATGATTTAAAAAACGAAATTCAATATACACAAGCTGATTTTGAACAAGACATTTCAAAAAAATACAAAACACAATCAATATTTTATCCGACAGACGGAATAGCCCACATAAAAAAGGTTAAATACATAAATTCAAAACCGATTAAAATCAACATAATAGAAATTTCAACCAGAGTAAACCCAAATTTGACAATAAAACCAAAAACCGCAGAAAAGTCTTTGCACCATAAAACGACAGTAAGAAAAATGGCACAAACAGAAAACGCAATTGTTGCAGTAAATGCAGGGTACTTCAAGCCGCAAACGGGAATCCCTTTAGGAACACTGGTAATCGATGGAAAAGTTTTAACCGGACCAATATACAATAGAGTTGGAATAGGATTTTTTGAAAAAGACGGAAATATTTCTTATGCAATGGATAACACAGGAATAGATATACTAGCTTATACAAAATCTTCTACGCTAAAAATTGACAACATAAACCAGCCCAGAATGTCTATAAATCATACTTTAATGTATACAAAAGATTGGGGAAATATTTCTCCTCCGCCACCAAAAAATGGCTACAATATGTTAATTAGTGAAAATCATATTACAAAAATATCAGCAAATCCTATCGAAATAAATGAAGACGAGATTGTCGTTTCTTCGTCAAAAGAAAAAATATCAAATTTTGCAAAAGATAAAGAAGTCTACATAGATATTGATATTACGGGAAAATTAAAAAATGCAGACCATATAATTGCCGCAGGGCCGTATTTGGTAAAAAATTCAGAAATTTTTGTTGATATCAAAAAACAGAAGTTTGAAGCAATAGCAGGCAAAAATCCAAGAAGTGCAATAGGTTATACAAAAGATGGCAATTTGGTAATAGTTACGATAGATGGTAGAGAAAAAGCCTCAGTTGGTATGACGTTAAATGAATTAGCGATTTTGATGAAAAAAATAGGCTGCATTGATGCAATGAACTTTGATGGCGGTTCATCTAGTGCATTGTACGTAAAAAACAGAATAGTAAATGATGCAACAAACAAAGAAGGAGCATTAGTATCTAACAGTTTGATTATAAAAGAAGAAACAAATGCTCTAGTTTCCAGTTTGTAGCATTTTGTTGACTTTTATTTAGAAGTTTAAAAATTTTTTGCTTTTTCAAAAAAATAACTTTTTGAATGCGAACAAACAGGGCATTTTTCCATCGCTTCTTTAGAGATATATGAAAAACCGCAATTTCCACATTCCCAAACAATATCGCTTTCTTTTTTGAAAACCGAATCGTTTTGCATATTTTCAAGAAGTTTTTTATATCTGTCTCTGTGGGTTTTTTCTATTTGTGCAACCTGCTCAAATAGCAACGCTATATCATTAAACCCTTCTTCTTTTGCTGTTTTTGCAAAATCCGGATACATTGTAGTATATTCATAATCTTCAGAAGAAACTGCATCAATCAAATTTGTCATCGTGTCCGGAATTTTGCCATTCATTAAGAGTTTGAACCAAATTTTTCCATGTTCTTTTTCATTGTTTGCAGTTTCTTCAAAAATTCTTGAAATTTGAACATATCCTTCTTTTTTTGCACATGATGAATAAAATGTGTACTTATTTCTGCCTTGTGATTCACCTGAAAAAGCAGCTTGAAGATTTTTTTCAGTTTTTGACCCTTTTAAATCCATAGATATTACCGTCTCCTTTTTTTAAATTGTTATAGTTTAGATATTTGTTTTATTTTTTTAAAAAGAAATTAAATTTATAGGGGGGATAAAATATATCCCTATCAAAGAAAAAATTATTTTTAAATACGCTTCTTTTATTTGAAAAAGTATCAAAAGAATATTTTCCATGGTATTTTCCCATGCCACTTTCACCAACTCCACCAAAAGGCAAATCTTTCGACATAATTTGTGCAATAACATCATTAATTGCACTAGTTCCTGAAGTTGTTTTTGATAATATATTTTCAGCAAACTTTTTGTTTTTTGAAAAGACATATAATGCAAGCGGTTTTGGTCTGGAATTTATGAAATTTATTACGTTATCAATATTTTCATAAGCAAATACAGGCAGAATTGGTCCAAATATTTCATTCATCATTAATTCAGAATTAAAATCAGGAGAATCAACAATTGTTGGTTCAATAAACAAATCACATTCATCTGTTTTGCCGCCAAAAAGTATGTTTTGACCTTCAAGATATGATTTTATTCTATTGAATTGTTTTGAGTTTATGATTCTTGAATAGTATTTTGAATTTTGAACATCATCACCGAAAAAAGATTTTATCGCTTGAATCATTTGTATAACAAGTTCATTTTTTATTCGTTTATCAACAAAAAGATAATCAGGAGCAATACAAGTTTGACCATTGTTGAATGTTTTACCCCAAATAATTCTATTTGCAGCGATTTTAATATTTACATCATAGTCAACAATAACGGGACTTTTTCCACCGAGTTCCAATGTTGTTGGAATCAAATTTTTACTTGCTTCTTGGTGAACAAGATATCCTGTTTTTGTGCTTCCTGTATAAAATATGTAATCAAATTTTTCGCTCAAAAGTTCATCTTTTAAGTCAGTCGAATTTTCAAGCACTTTTATGTAATTGTCATTAAAATTGTTATTAATTAATCTGGTTAAAATTTTTGTCGTATGCGAAGAACTCTTTGACATTTTTAATATTGCACAATTTCCTGCAGCAATTGCTCCGACAAGAGGCGTCATAGATAAATACATAGGGTAATTCCAAGGTGAAATAATCAACACACAGCCAAAAGGTTCAGAAATAACAAAACTCTTTGTAAACAAAAAAGATTTTACGTTTTTTGGTTTCATCCATTTTTTTAAATTTTTTATTGCATAATCTATTTCAGATACAACAGGCATGAAATCCGCATAATAAGTCTCAAGACTACTTCTTTTTAAATCCAAATAAATACAATTTGTAATTTCTCTTTTGTTGTCAATTAATATTTGCTTTAATTTTTTTAGATTTTCAATCCTAAATTCGTAACTTTTTGTAATAGAAGTAAGAAAAAAACTTCTTTGCTTTTCGATTGTGTCTTTTGTAGTCATATAAACCTTTTTTTAAAAATTTGATATAATTATATATGACTGTAATTTTTTTGACATTGGCCAACTATCTATGATTTTTAAAGAAATTATTTAATTTTTTAGAACTCGAAGTGAATTCAAAATAGCAATCAAAGTTACACCAACATCAGCAAAAATTGCACCCCACATTGTCATAAAACCAAATGTACTAAGAATCAAAAACAAAAGTTTAACTCCAATTGCAAAAACGATATTTTGTTTAACGATTTTCATCGTTTTTTTGCTTATTTTGATTGCATTTATAAGTTTTGATGGCATATCATCCATAATCACAACATCTGAAGCACAAATAGCAGCATCTGAACCTAGTCCGCCCATTGCAACACCAACGTCCGCTCTAGTGATAACAGGGGCATCATTGATACCATCACCAACATACACAGTTGTTCCTTTGTGATTTTTCATTATTTCTTCCAGTTTTTCAACTTTTTCATTAGGTAAAAGTTCTGCATAGGCTTCTTTTGTATTAAGTTCGCTTTGAATTGATTTTACGGCCAAAGTAGTGTCACCACTGAGTATTGTTGTATTGATATTGTGTTTATTTAAGTAAGAAACCAAAGAATTTGAATCGCTTTTTATACTGTCACTGATTACAATATTACCTATACAATTACCGTTTATTCCAACATAAACAACAGTACCAATTGTATTTTCAATTTTTTCAATGCCTAATAATTTTGCATTTCCGACAAGAATTTCATTTCCGTCAAATTCTGTTTTGACACCTTTTCCGGAAATTTCTGTTATTTTTTGTATAGGAATTTCTTTTCCATAAGCTCTTTTTATTGCCTTTGCAATAGGATGATTGGAAGCGCTTTCTGTAATTGCAGCATATTTTAATATATCAGGGTTAGATGAATTTATTTTAACTACCCTAAAATCACCATTAGTTAATGTACCCGTTTTATCAAATACTACATTTTTAAGTTGAGAAAGTTTTTCTAAATATATACTGCCTTTAACCAATATTCCCGACTTTGATGCAGCACCAATTCCTGCAAAAAAGCCCAAAGGGACAGATATAACCAATGCACAAGGACAAGAAATTACAAGAAAAGTCAAAGCTCTTTCTATCCAGTTTCCATCAGAAAAATACGGAGGAATAAATGCAATAAATATAGCCAAAACGACAACAAATGGGGTATATATTTTTGCAAATCTTGTAATAAAATTTTCTGATTTTGATTTTTTAGAAGAAGCATCTTCAATTAGATTTAAAATTTTAGAAACCGTAGAATCATCAAAAGCCTTTGTAACCTTGATTTTTATTACACCACTCAAATTAATACAACCGTTGTTAACGTTTTGACCAACATCAACACTTCTTGGCAAAGATTCTCCCGTTAAAGATGAAGTGTCTATTTGGGAATTTCCTTCGATAATTATACCATCTAGAGGAATTTTTTCTCCCGGCTTTACAAGAATAATATCGCCGATTGCAACGTCTTGCGGCACTACGTTCAAAATTCCATTTTCAGTAATTTTGTTTGCAAAATCAGGTTTGATATTCATAAGTTCACTTATTGAATCTTTTGATTTATCAACAGCTTTATCTTCCAAATATTCACCAATTTTATACAAAAACATAACCATAACAGCTTCCGGCAGTTCTTTTATGCATATAGCACCTAAAGTTGCTATTGTCATTAAAAAGTTTTCATCAAAAATTTGACCTTTGAATATATTTTTTATCGCTTCAAACACTATGTCATAAGCAATAATAAAATATGCTACATAAAACAAAAAACTATATTTAAAGCCACATACAAAGAAAATAGAAGTTATAATGATTTTTTGAATAATGAATTTATTTTCAGATTCTTCATTGTCACACATAAGTTAACTCCTTATCAGTTGAATATATCTTCAACTATTATTATAATTGAATACCTGTTCAACTGTCAAGTCTAAAAGGTTGTATTGTGCCAGAATTTTTACAAAACTTTATAATAGTTGAATTGTTGTTCAATTGTTGTATAATATCAATTGGGAGAATTTATGACATCAAAAACCTGCGATTGCGAAGCGACAAACAAAGTTCTTATTGAAAAAATTAAACCATCTATACCCAACGATACTGTAGTAGGTGGTTTATCCGGGTTATTTAAAATCATGGGCGACAAAACCAGAATGAAACTATTGTGGGCTATGGACAATGCCGAATTTTGTGTTGGAGATTTGGCGTATTTGCTCAATATGACAAAATCGGCTGTCTCTCATCAGCTAAAAGTTTTAAAAGATGCAAAGCTTGTAAAATCTAAAAAAAACGGGAAGCACGTTATTTATTCGCTAAACGATGACCATGTAAAAACAATATTTGAAAAAGCACTCGAACACATATTAGAATAAAATTAATTTTTGTAAATATTTTTTATTTTTTTATTTAAATTCACATCAAAATTTTTGTTACGAGCATTATAGATATAGACTTTGGGTTTTCTATGATAGTATTTGATAAAAAAACGCAAAAAATAACTATAAATAGCCGTACTGCCAAAAAAGAAGAAAAACAACAAAAAATACAAGAAAAAGAAAAAACTGTAAAAACAAATTCTTCAGAAGTGCTAAATTCTTATGGTAGAGCTTTTGTCAACTTGAATTTCAAAGGAAATATGAAAGATTCTTTTG
>CAKUUG010000052.1 GCA_934692665.1 uncultured Candidatus Melainabacteria bacterium
GAAGTGCCAAAAGATGTTTCCGAAGCTGATATCTTGTCAGCTTTGATGAATATAAAAAATGCTAAACTCCAAGCAACACAAAGTACAGAAACAAACTCGGATATTGCTGTTCCTACAGAAAAAACCGAAGACAAAAACCCTGCTCCTATAGTAAACACTCCAACAAACAAAGTTCTTGTTGTAGACGATATTGGTGTTGTTACTTATCAATTGAAAGTTTTGTTTACGGAAATTGGCTACAATGTGCAAATTGCAAAAGATATTTTTGGTGCATTGAGTACTTTTTTGAAAGCAAAATTCGATTTTGTTATTATGGATTTGTTTGTTTCAACTGAACAAGAAGGGTATACTCTTTTAGAAGAAACAAAAAAAATAATCACAAAAAACAATCTTCCGACAAAAATAATTGTTATAACTGCATCAAACAAAACAGAAAACAAAATAAAATGTCTTAATGGCGGGGCTGACATATTCATAAAAAAAGAATTAGGCTGGCAAGACAAACTTCTCGAAATTATCGAAAGTCATAGATTTGGAAATTAATTTTTTATTTTTTTAATTTTGCAAGGATTTTTTCTTTGACATCAGCCAAGTATTCTACTTTGAATATGTAGTTTGATATTGCAACATAACAAGCCAAAGAAGAAACAAAAACAATAGAAACTCTGATTAATTTGAATACAAAGTTGTTAGCAAAAGCAATATCTAAACCAAAATTAATACAATAACCGACAACAAAAGTAGATACTGCACACAAAACAATGTTTCTTATTTGTTTTAGAAATATTTTGTAACCTATAGAGATTTTTTTTCTAATTAAAATGGCTAAAAGCGTACCGTTGATAAGGGTGATGATTGTTGTAGATAGTGCAATTCCGTTTATTCCCATAAAACGAACAAGGATAGAATTAAAGATTAATTTTAGAGCGATTGAACCTATTGCTATATAAAAAGGTGTTTTTGAATCATTAAAAGAATAATAAAGACGTGTGATAGAATCTCTAAACATATAAGGAATTATAGACAAAGAAATGAAAAACAATACATCAGCTACCATCACTGTTGCTTTGTGGTCAAATGCACCACGTTCCAGTGCTAAAGAAATCAAATCAAATCTTGATATAAAAATAAATATCATCATAAAAGCACCGACATAAATCAACGAGCCAACACCTTTGTTAAAGTAATGTCTTACTTCGTCATATTTTTCTTGAGCAACAAGTCTTGAAAACAAAGGAAACAAAGGAACTAAAAGTGCAGACAACATCAACCCTACAGGAAACTGAAAGATTCTGTTTGCATATCCATAAGCTGTCCATTGTCCTTGTTCTAAACCGGAAGCAAAGAATATATCGACATAAATTCCTATCTGCCCTATTGTAGAAGACAAAAATGCCGGCATTAAGAGTTCTAGTATGTCGTTAAAATTTTTGTTATGAAAAAACTCAAAACATGGTCTAAAAGTGTAACCCAATTTTAATACAATAGGCGTTTGCATTAATAGTTGCAAAAACGCACCGATTGTTGTGCCGACTGCCAGATAAAAGCCGTTTTCATCTCCACCCATAATAAATAGAGTAGAAATTATCCCGATAGATAACATAGATGGGGCAATGTTTGGCAAAAGAAATTTATTGTATGTAACCAAAATTCCATAATACAAGCCCAACAATGCACCGACCAAAATTACAGGTGACATTACTTTTAGGTGTTGAGCAGCCAAAAGCGATAACTCGGGAGTTGCTTGGGAAATTATTATTTTCATTACTTGTTTTGGAAAGAAAAAACAAATTAAAGCAATAGCTCCAAAAATAAGCATAGAAAAAGTTTCAAAAGTATTAAAGAGTTTTTTAACTTTTATATCCGGTTTTGTGTCGAAATTTTTGATTAATTTTGAAAAAACGCTAACTGTTGCACTATGGAACGGGCCTCCCATTCCTCCCAAAATAACAACAGCAAGAGCAGGTATTTGGTATGCATAAAAATAAGCGTCTGATGCAAGAGAAGCTCCATAGTATTTTGCAACAATAATATCCCTAAGAAAACCTACAATTTTTGATAACAAAATAACAATGACAATAAGTCCTGCACTTTTTATTAAACTTTGTGATTTTTCTTTTTTTTCCGTATTTTCCATTATAACAATTCTACTCTATATGTGATGGTTTTGCCTTTGTATTCTCTTTCTAATGGTGCAAAATCAATCAAATTTGAACCATTGTTCAAGTATTCAGTTATGTTGATTTTGATTAGTTTGTTGTTTGAGATTGAATTTGTGTTATTAAATTCCAGATTGTTGATTTTGAATGGAAATTCTGAAACGTTTTTCGGATTGAAAATCAACAAATAAGCATTCTTGTAGGTGTTTTTGTCAAAATAAAAATCTGTTTTATAGTGAACATTCCATTCGTTAAAATAAACAATTTTCGGATAAGTCGAAATGTTTATGTTTGTGTAGTAATGATGCAAGATATCAGGATATTTTTTTCCGCATTTTGCAATGTTGTATGCACCAAATTGGCTCATTCCTACACCATGTCCAAAACCCCCTCCTGTCAGTTTAAAGGTTTTTGGGTACGTTTCTTGACTTATATAACTGAACAATTTCAAATTGCCGATTTTATCAAGAACAGTTTCCTGTTCTGTTGATTCTTCAACTTTTTCTTCTTCTGTGTCTTCACCTGTTGCTTCAACAAAGAAATTAGCCGATGGAAGCATAGAGTTGTTCTTTTTGAGAGTTCTTCTGATACCTAATTCTTTTGAAACTTTGTATTCGCCATTTTTTGCAACAATTAGTATTTCTGTTACTTTTGAAGATTTTGCTCTTTTTAAGATTTTTATTTCTTTTAAACCGGCTATTTTATTGTCGCCATCGTATTTTGGAGTAACGAGGCCGGCTTTTGACTGTTGTTGTAGAGTGTTGTGGAGAATGTTTTCCAATTCTTTTCTTTCAAATTCTACTGTCCAGCGAAATTTGGGAGAATTTGTATCAAGGCCGTTTTTTGATGTTAAAAAATCAATCGCTTCTTTTTCAGAAGTAATAAAAGTCTGGCCTTGTTTGTCTATTTTTGCTTTTAAATAAGGATGAAGCCCTTTGTTTGTGCCATTAGAAAACACATCATCCCAGTCATCTGTTATGCCTGCAGAAGTAGAAAAATACAGTGCAGTAATAGGTTTTTCGTTGTATAAGGCGTAAATCCCTTTCGTTTCGTTTACTGCTTTGTCTGATATATCTCTATAAGAGTTTGCTCCATAATATACCTGAGAAGCAGTTGAATCTACTACATCATAATTTGAATTTATTTTTGCATTTGAAGCATAATTTCTCGCAGCAACAGCTTGGGCTTTTAGAGCTTCCAATCCGAAAGAAACAGGCATTTCGTTTGGTACAACGCCACGCAAGTAATTTTGCATATCAATAACATTGATGACATTGAATCTGTTTGGGGTTTTTGAATTTTTTATTTCAATCATTCCTTTGTATCTGGCAGGTATGCCTTTTCTGTTCAGTTCAACAATTTGTATGTCTGAATTGCTTGAAAAAACCAAAGGAGCTGACAAATTCTCATACTTTAATTCGTCATCAATAAAAATACTATATAAACCATCATTAATAGAAACTTCTACAATTTTGTTTGCCTCAACTAATTCAAATGGAACGCTGGGTACTGTTTCAGACATTGAGATGATTTTTATCATATCTGAAGAAGATAATTTTATACTTTTATAATCCCAAGTCGAAAAAGACTGGTTTGAAATACCTACTCTAAGGGTTGTTTTTTCGTTGTCCGCCTGTGCCGAATTTACAAAAAATAAACTCAACAACAATACTAATAATACTTTTATTCTCATAGTAATTATTTTACAATTAAAAATTATTAATGTAAAATTGAATTAAGATTAGTTAAGTTTATGCTTAGGAGAAAATATGGCAAACGAAGAAAATTTAAGAAAGTTTAGCTATGCTCAACTTTTGAATTTTTGTATCGGATTTTTCGGATTGCAGTTCGCATGGCAAATGAGAATTATTTTATCCGGTCCGTTAACAGAATCATTGGGTGCAAGCCCTCTTTTGTATGGGTTGATTTGGCTTGCAGGCCCTGTGACAGGTATTGTTGTTCAACCTATAATCGGTGCATTATCTGATAATACATTTACCAAATTTGGAAGAAGAATACCGTATCTGTTCTTTGGTGCATTATTTGGTGCAATAGGCTTGATTATGCTTCCAAAGAGTCAATTCTTAAGTTCTTTGTTTGGTGAAAATCATCCCGCTTGGCTTGCATTGTTTATTTCTGCAATTTTTATTTGGATGATAGATGCTTGTGTAAACGCTGCACAAGGTCCATATAGAGCTTTAGTTCCGGATAATATAGACAAATCTCAACACGCTATTGCAAATTCATTCTTGTCTTTTGCAATTGGTTTGGGTTCTGTTGTTGCAGCGGGTACAGCACCATTTTTGAAATGGGCATTTAATTACCAAATGTCTGTTAATGCACAGTTTACAATGGCAGGTATAGCTTTTATTTTGGGTATGTTGTGGACTTGTGTTACATTTAAAGAAAATGTTCCATCAAAAGAACAACTGGTAGAAAACAAACTGGAAGCTAAAAAAGCTGCAAATAAATCATTTATCGAAAATGTAAAAGAATTTTTAACAACAAGCCCTGAAGTTGGAAAAATTTGTGCAATTCAATTCTTTACTTGGATTGGTATGATGTGTTTGATGATATTTTTTACACAGTTTGTTGTACATATAGTTTATCAAATACCGGATACAACAGGTTTGAGTAAAGAAATGATTCAAGCTCTTTCAATTAAACAAACAGAAGCACAAAACTTTTCTTCTATTTGTTTTGCATTCTTTAATTTAATTTGTTTTGTAATTGCAATTCCTATTGCAAAATTGGCTGAAATCAGAGGAAACAAAAAAGTCCACTCTGCATCATTGTTGATTATGGCTTTTGCTTATGTGTTGATGACATTTATGCAAAGCCCTGTAACAATCATTGTTGCAATGGGTTTGGCGGGTATTGGTTGGGCTTCTACTTTGGCTTTGCCTTTTGCAATGTTATCAAAATACATAAAAGAAGGAACAGAAGGTTCTGCAATGGGTATATTTAATATCTTTATTTCAGCACCACAGGTTCTTGTTTGTACAGTGATTGCTTGGTTTATCAATATTTCATCATACAAAATGGATACAGGCTATATGAACAACCACTGGGAATACGCTTTTGTGATTGGTGCTGTGATGTTGATATTGTCTGCAATAATCACATTAACAATAAAAGAAGAAAAATAGAATTTAAAACGATATTTTGTTAAAAAGGCTCTAAATTTTTGTTTAGAGCCTTTTTTGTTGCAAAAAAATTTCTTTAGATGTTTTATATGTTTGCAAAATTTTAAAAAGGGATGAGATGAAACTAAATAACACCAACACCAGTTTTCAAGGAATATATGTAACAAACGGCACAAAAGAACAAGTTGATGATGCAGAAAAAAAATTGAAACAAAGACTTAAAATTGAAGTAATAAATATTCCTTACAAAAAAAATGACGAAATAAAACAACTAGGAATTATTGCGACAAAAGACGATGCAGAAATTTTTGCAAAAAGAAAAAAAGAAATAGATTTTAAAGAACTTTATTCAGGACTAAAAGGCAATGTTTTAGCTAAATGCGGATATATGACAAAAATCCTTTTAGACAAATCTCCTGATGAAGTACCTTTTATTCCTGCAACAAAATTTCAAGAAATGTTTAACAAAAATATTGTAGAATATTACTTTTTGGAAGAAGGAAAAACTTTTTGTGAAAATTCTTATTTAGATGGAACAAAAGAAAAATTAACAAATTTCGGAAAGAATGGTATTTTAACTAGACCAGACGGCACAATAGAAACAATCAAAAAAAGTGGTGGGGATAGTGAATTTGTTACAGAAAGAACAATAGAAAATCCAAACGGCACAAAAGAATCAATCAATTATTTTTCAGATGGCTCTTGTATTGTGACTCCTTCTGATGGCGAAGAATATTACTTGGGTTTAAATGGAGAAAGATATACTGATATAAGACGAAATTTGGAAGAAAATGGCGAATATATATATGTTTTATCAGATAGCAAAAAAATATTAAAGGCTTATATAAAACATTCAAAAGCACCTTATAGAAAAAGATTTTGGTTGGACGAAAATAACAATTTTGAACTAAAATATGGGGAGTATGTACTTAATCCAAAATTAGTAAAAACTTTTAAAAACGAAGACGGAAGCAGCTTTTTACAAAAAGACGGGACTATAAAATATATTAATGAAAATGTAAATAAAAAAATTAAAGGAACAAGGGTTTCGCTTGAATGTAAAGCTGCTGTTTTTGAAGATAACAGTTTTATTGCATACGACAATGCCGGTAAAATCCTAGAAGAAGGCAGTAATATTTCAAAATCAAAAGTAGTAATGCCATGGATGAAGCTTGTTATGGAAGATGGAACTACTGAAAGATATGAAATTGGTGAAGATAGTCTGGTTACTAAATGTTTAAAAGATGGAACGATTGAAAAATATAGGGCAGGAAAATTGCTACAAAAAACAAATTCTAAAAATGCAAACAGAGAAGAATTTTTGTATTTAAGAGATGGCGGGTATTTTGTTGATACTATGGAACTTATTAACAGAAAAGATGTTAAGTATTTTAATGAAAATATAAAAAAAGAAGTAAAAAGTATTAAACAAGAAAATTTAACTAGAACAGTAACCTTTGAAGACGGCTCTACGGTTGAATATGCTCCTAATGATGTAGCAGATACATTTCTTCAAAACCACGAGATATTTACAAACATAAAAGAAAGGTCTAATGCGTTTTATAATAACGTTGCAAATGGTGATATTGTAGAAATATATGATACTTTGGGTACAAAAACAGTAATCGGTGTCGGTAAAGTTGCCAGAAGATATGGTATGGATGGATCGAAAACACTTATATTTCCTGATGGCAGAATAGTAGAATGCGATAGCAATTGGCACTATATTAATGCAGAATCTTCTGAAACAGAGAAAAAACGAACTACGCCAAAAACAAGACTTTCAAAAGAATTGGAAGCAGAAGCAAAAAGACTAAAAGAAGACCCGACTTATGAAAAAAGATTTAAAAGATATAAAAGTGCAAAAACATCTTTAGCAATGACAATAGCTTGGGAATTGTCGGATAAAACAAGAGCAGATAAATCTGAAATTGCAAAAACTAAACCATATTTGAATCAAATTTTTGCAAAAAAAAGACAAATAAGAGAAATGAAAGAAGAAGCTTTAGCTAAAGGAACAACACCAAATGAAGATATTAGTTTAGCTGAAAAAGAAAGAATGTTGTATAACGCATATCAAAAAGAAAGCTGGGAATTTTCAGGTACAGAAGAAATGTCAAAAAATATGGAAATAGCAATAAAAGCAGTCCAAGATTATGTTCTTGAGGGTATTTTTTCTATAGAAGATGAAAAAATAAGAACAATAATTGCAAAATGGGAAAAACTAAATCCACAAAAGAAAAGAGACCTTTTCAGTTAAAACTGTATTTTAGTATCCAGAGTTTCACCTGTTTCTATGTCAAAAAAGTGCAAGCTGGTAGGATTAATTGAAAAGTTCATGGTTTTTGCACTTGGAGTTTTTGATGATACTGAAGCACAAAATTCTCTTTCTCCAATTTTGAAATAAACATTTTTGCTATTGCCCAAATTTTCTTCAAAAGTGATGTTTGCACTAAATTTAATCAAATTAAAGTGATAAGAAGGGTTGTTTTCGCATATTACGTCTTCGCTTCTTACACCCAAAAGAATTCTTTCTTTATCGTGAATAGCGACAGGCATGGTGTTTATACCTATTGCTATATTCCCAAACGTAATTAAACCTTTGTTTATTGTTGCTTCTATGATGTTCATAGGGTTTGTTCCCATAAAAGTTGCAACAAAAACATTTTTTGGGTGATTGTAGATATTGTCTGCTGTGTCTACTTGTTGAACATTTCCATTATTCAAAACAACTATTCTATCCCCCATTGTAAGAGCTTCTGTCTGGTCATGGGTTACATAAATGAACGTTGCATTCAGTTTTTGGTGAAGTTTTTTGATTTGAGAACGCATCTCGCTTCTCAATTTTGCGTCCAAATTCGACAAAGGTTCGTCCATTAAAAATACTTTTGGCTCTCTGACAATAGCTCTAGCTAGTGCAACTCTTTGTCTTTGACCACCTGAGAGTTCTTTTGGTTTTGAGTTTAAATATTCTTCCAATTTTAGAGTTTCTGCTGCCAAACGAACCCTGCGTTCTATTTCGCATTTTGGAACATGTTTTATTCTGAGGCTCATCGCTATGTTTTCTTTTACAGACAAATGCGGGTACAGTGCATAATTTTGAAAAACCATTGCTATATTTCTATCTTTTGCAGATTTTTTATTTACCAAAACATCGTCGATATAGACATTCCCACGACTTTGATGTTCGAGACCTGCAATTATTCTAAGCAATGTAGACTTTCCACATCCAGAAGCTCCAACCAACACGATAAACTCGCCATCGTTGATTTTTAGATTGATGTCTTTTAAAACTCGTCTATTTTCTCCGAAATTTTTGAAAATATTTTCAAGAACAACTTTTGCCATAACTACCCTATAAAATCTTTGTTATCTCAAGGGTAGCACAAAAGTAATCATTGTGCCAAAAGTTTGTTTAGAATATACCCAAACATCTCCTCTAAAGTCTGTTATGTATCTCTTTAAGAGGTTAAATGTTGCACGAAGCCCAATCGGTCTTTTGTTTGGACTTTTGTAATAAATATTAAATATATTGTCGAGCTCTTCTTGTGTAAATACGATATCTGTGATTTTTGCTTCAAAAAGAACATACTTTTCTGTATCTAAAGAATCATTTGCCAAAAATTCTCTATCTTTCAAAAAATCAACCGGAGGGTGTCCGACATTCAAAGAACATTTTCCAAAAGTTGAAAAACGAGAAAATATGTCCATAATGCTTCTCAAAATTAATTCAATAATCTCTGAATCAAGTTCGCAATCTCTTTGGTTTAAGTTGCTGTAGTCCATAGAAAATACGATTTTTTTGTCTTTGAATTCTTTTTCATAAATTCTATCTATTGATTTTAAAAGACTAATCAAATCAAAAGATTTGCGTTTGTATTCAATTTTTCCTGATTCTAATTCAAATAAATTGAATAATTTTTCTAAATCATATTTGAGGTCATTTGAATTTGAGTTGATTATGTTGAGGTATTTTTGTTGCTTTTCGGTTAAAGCCCCACCTATTCCATCTAACAAAGCTCTCGAAAATCCTGATATAGAAACCAAAGTTGACAATATTGAACCCGAAGAATCCAAAATAAAATCATTTTTGCCGTCAATGATTTTTTGTGCCATGTCATATTTTTCATTTATTTGTTTTTGTTCTTGTTGTTTGTTTGTTGTGTTTCTGGCTGTGACGTAAACTTTGCTTTCTGTCTTGTCTCTAGAAGCTGATATTTCTAAAAACATTTTAGAATTTATTTCTTCGTCTTCTTTTTTGACTATTGCTCTAACAACTGTTGTTGTGTTGTCAGCTAAAATTTTGTTTATTGCAGTGAGTCCGTCTTCTACAAAAGATGAAAAATATTTTCCTATTATTTCAAATCTGTTTATAGAAAACATTTTTAGAATTTTGTCGTTGACGTCAGCGATTTTGCCATCTTGCTCTATGACAAACACCCCGTCCGGCAATATATTCAGATCAAATCCTGCTTCTTTCTGGCTTTTAAAGTAATTTAAAAATTTCATTTAATTGTATACACC
>CAKUUG010000053.1 GCA_934692665.1 uncultured Candidatus Melainabacteria bacterium
CTTTTAAAACTTCAACATTGACATTTTTCACATCGGGAAATGTAAAAATCTTAAATGAAGTAGAATTTGTATTTTTATCATAAACAGCACCCCATGACTTATGCTCTTTCCAAGTTCTCATAAATGGAACAGTTTGGAAATTCGGAAAATAATTATTGTTTGAAGAACCAGAAGGTGTATTTAAGAATGTGTCTTTCTTTTGTACGTTTGCTTTTTTGTTTTGTATTTTTTTTAAATAATCAAATCCAGCTGCATCTATTCTCATTGTTTTTCCTATTTAAAATCTTTAAAAATGCTATTTACGATTGTTTTTGAGGCTTTGTTTTTAGGTTTAGAATTTGTTTTATGATTTTGATTTTTTATTTGAAGAAGTTTTTCTAACGTTTCCTCAATTTCTGTATTATTAAAAACACAAAAATAATTTTTTGTGATAGTTTTGCCAAAATCATTCAATTCAATAGCATTTTTATTCACCAGACGAATTAAGTAATTGTTTGTATAATAATATTCACCTAAAAATGAGCAACAATCTGTAATTAATATATCAGAAAAATAAAATATGTCAAAATAATTGCCAAAGTCAAACACAGTACCTACTTTTGCCCATTTTTGATAATAGTCATCTATTTGCTTTTTTGAATAAAAATTATTTTCAATTAGCGATTTTTTTAGTCTTGGGTGCGGTTTAAATATCCAATTTATTTTATCTTTTGTTTTTGTTGCAACAGATAAAATAAATTCTCCATTTTGATTAAATGTAGAAGTATTGAGTCTGGAATCAAAAGAATGATGAGGAGCATATATAACAACAGGTTTTGAATTTTTGTTTTTTTCTTTTTTATCAAGATAATAGTCGAGTTTTGGATAACCGGTTACTATGCAGTTTTTTGTAAAATTTTTGTTGTATTTTTTAAATCTCAAAAAATTTTCTTTACTATCCAGCAAATACCTATAAAGAAAATAATGAAAAGTCTTTGTATAATCTTCCTTAAAATCAAACATCTGCATACCATAACAAGAAAAATATGTTAAAGCATAAAAAGAAACCATATAAGGCTTGTATTTTCGAGGCAAACCCCACTGTTGTTCATAAAAAACAATATCGGGTCTAAATTTTTTTAAAGAAATATAATTGTTATTTTTATATATAAATTCTGCATTTTTATCAATTTTTGAATAAAATTCAAAGTTTTTATGCAAAAAAGCTTCCTTTTCATTTTCGTTTAGTTTTAAATCTTTTGGATAACTAATCAAAATTTTTACATTGATTTTATTGTTCTTGCATAATTCTTCAAAAACACTTTGGTATGCCCATTTTTGATTTTCGCTGACTAAAAATACAACATTTATTTTTTCTTTGGCTTTTAAGCGTTTTAGTACTTTTTGATAATTATGATTTACTATTTTTTTTGCAATTTCAAATATCATTTCAAAATATCCAAAGCACGAAGCATTTTTTTGTTATCAAAATCAAGATTCGAACCAATATGATGAAGCGAATAATAAGTAGGGTCAAATATAGGATTGTTCAGTTTTAGAATATTGGATAAAACCATTGAAATAAAACCTATTATTTTTCCAATCCACATAGGCAAATACAGTTCTTTAAATGTTTTGTTTGGAAAGTATTTTTTTGCAATATCTCGATAATACTCATCAATCGTCGTTATTTTAGAATCGATTATATTTATTGCTTGTTTATCAAATTCCCCGCTCAAACAAACAGCTAAAATTGTCTTTGAAACACAAGAAACAGAAGCTAAAGGCCAGCGGTTTTTACCTTTCCACTTGCCAAAATGAACAATAAAAGGAGAGCTTTTCAAAAAGTCAACAACTCTTTTTTCCAAAGTCAAATCGTTTTCACCCCAAACTGCAGCAGGACGAATAATGACATAGTTATTATTATATTCATTTTTGAGCCAAAGTTCGGATTTTATTTTGTATTCTGGATAGTAGTTTTTGGGAAAATTCAAATATGGCGTCGATTCATCTGCATTTTTAAAGTCTTTTATTCCATAAACATCTGTAGATGATATATATATAAATTTTTCTTTTGCAAATTTTGAAATTATTTTAACAGAATCAAAATTCAGTTTCTTGAATTTTTCCTTTCTTCCAATGTCTTTTGCAAGCCCCATCGCATGGATTATTATATCGAAGTCTGGAATATCCAGATTTTCATTAGATGCGTCAGCTTTTATTAATTTTATATTTTTTAGCGAAGAAAGTTCATCAGATATATTTTTGTGTACCAAAACAGAAACATCAAAATCATCACGACAAGAAAAAGTTTTTGCTATGTTTAAACCGATAAAACCATTAGCGCCAGTAATAAGCACTGTTTTTTTAAAACAATTTTTCATAATAGAATAATTATACCAAATCTTAAAACATTAAAAAAGAGCCTCAAGTATTCAAGGCTCTTTTTATTATTTTGTACATTTATTACCACATGATAATTACAGCACCGGTACCGGATGAATATTTTTTGTCATCAGGTAAAATGTATTTTATTTTTGCATTTCCTGTACATTTATCTTTCGCTGCAGCATTGTAGCCGTCTTTTTCTAAGAAGAATTTCTTGTTTCCATTAGTCCAATAGTCATTAGATACAAGGTATCTTTCTTTACATACAAAATCGCTATATGATTTTGTGCCATAACCGAATGCACCACCACCGGGGTTTGATGCCAATAAAGTAGTACTCATCTTAACTTTGTTTGTAAAACTGTTTTCGCTAGGATGAGTAGCTTCAACTGTTTGTGTATCTTTTGCATCAAATTTTGCAGGATTGTAGTAGCAAGGTAATTTTTCATCTACATTTTGCAAATCACTAATATGACACAACAAATAGCTATCGGTTTTTTGGCTACCTATACCACCTGTGCCGCCTTTTGCATATATTGTATATCTGCCGCCTTTGATAACGGTATTTTCACCAATTGCACCGCCTTTGCCTGATTTGTAGTCAGTTTTTTGAGCTTGTTTACCTGGGATAACAGATAGCTCTTCGCCTTCAGACAAAGTTAAAGTAGTGTGAACTTCTTCACCCATTTTGCCTGCTGTTCCAAACATCAAGTGTTTAACAACATAAGGCATATACCAAGTGTACAAGTGGTTATACGTTCCAGGGGTATTTTCGATTTTATCAGAGCTATAGTCAAATTTGCCATAAAATGCTCTTTCGCCATTTTTTCCGTCTTGACCATTATATGGTTTACCACATTTTTCGCAGCTACCATCATTAACCAAGTGAGCAGTGTATCCGCCACCGCCACCGGAAATATTATAGCCGCCACATGTCAAGTTTTTGCAATTTTCATTGCAACCCAATTGGAAACTTGCACTTCTGCCTGTTGCACCATTGCAACCATGATCAGTTATATCAGTACTTTTCATTTGCATACAGAAGTAACAATATTTTCCTTGGGTACTATTGCATACCAGCTGGTTGCCTTTTTTAACATAACCGCAACCTTTGCCATCGGAACCATCGCAAGAATTTGACGACCAGAATGTATTTCGACCACCGGAAAAATGCAAATAGTCTTCTCTTTCTAATTTACATTTTTGATTACCTTTTCCGGTTACCAATTTTGCACCTGATTTATGAAGCGAGTTATCTTCGCTATAAGCTCTGAATTTTGTAGGGTAAATGTTTGTTCTGGTACATAAACCATTACCATCAACGCAAACAACATTTACACCAATCGTAGCACAAGCACCATCACCTGCAGTACCACCTTTTGCACTTTGTTTGTATTCTTCAACCAAATACAAATCACCTGCATTTTCGCATCTTTGTTCAACATATACACCATTAATTACTCGTCCTTTTACAACATAAGTTGGAGTAATAGTTGTAATGGTTCTACCGGTACCGCAGCGGATTTTAACATCTCTTCCCCAAGATTTTTTGCTTAGGGTGCAATCAAGATTGCCATAGTCAGCTTTTTTATATTTGTCAAACTCAGCGTCGCACTTACTTATTAATTCAGGGTTATTTCTATCATCATAGTTAGCTTGACACCCAGAAATTACAGTACCTGTTCTTCCGCCTTTTGCTTTGCATTCTTCAGCTGCAGCTTGGTATCCGCCTGCCCAATCAAAATCTATTACAGCAGTTGGAGTAGCGTTATTTATTGTGTATGGAAAAGATTTAATATCTTTGCATTTATAGGCAATCTTATCTATTGTAGTAGTGGTATTTGCTTTTACGGTTCTTTCTAAACTGTCACCTCCTGTACCACCTTCAGAACATCCTGTAGCCCATGCTTTAAGATTTTTTCTACCAGATCTATCAGCAATGTCTTTTAAGACATGGTCTGTAGTGATTCTTTTGTATGAAGAACCGCTGTAGAAATTTGGATTGTTTTTGCAATCAGGGTCAAGCTTGCTTATACAAAAATATCTTGCTTTATATTTGTCTTGGTTTACCAATTTTACCCACTCAGGCATTAGAGTGATTACAGATGGTTGACCGATTTTCGTAGCTCCGAGTGATTTTGTATAGTAGTAGTAGAATTTGTTATCTTCAAATTTGTTTGCTTTAAAAATATCAAGAAACGGATTTTGATATTGAATATTCTTTTGTTCAACACTTTGTCGACCCAAAGTTCCTGTGACATGGTATGTAGTACTATCAGTAGACGTTGTAGGATATGTAGAAATTTTAGATGCTGCAACATCAATAACATTACTACGAGCAGGCAAACCGGAAGCACTTGTTCCTTCATTATCATCAATAAAAGTACCGCCAACTATATCATATCCGGCACCTGCTGAAATTGTACTTGCAGTAGCATAACCAACAGTATTACCTGAAACACTGCTTTGGTCTTTTCCAAGAACGCTTCTTGCATAATCAAAACTTATTGAAGACGGATTTTGTGCAACAGCAGAACCGGCTGCACCTCCACCACCTATTGCAAATAATTCAAATTTTGTGATTCCTTTTGGAGGAGTGAATTTACATTCACCTCCAGGCAAAGTAGAACATCTAACAGGTGTGTCGCAATTTGTAGATGTTTTACAATATCTTTGCCAAGGTTCAAGATCCTCTGGTTTATAATTATGGTTGTCTGATGGGTCACCATTGCTGTTTTTGGGGGCATTGTATGCTTCATACCAACCTTTTGGATTTTTTACTATAGAAGAAGTTGAAAGATTGGGGAGTTTTCTTGTTAATACAGGGGTAAGACCCGCAATTGCAATACCTGCGACAACAAGCCCCACAATAGCATAAGCTATTGAAAAAGCAGGTTTAAATTTCATTGTTGTTCTTTTTGCCTTGTTCATAAATACTTCCTTACATGCAAATAACTAACTCAAAAGATGTATTGTTACGTATTTCAAGTTAGCTATTTAATTAATGCTTTATTCAAATTTATATATTCTTTTATAAATTTTCATAATGGTAATATACCACGTTTTGATATATGTGTAAAACTTTGTTAAGAAATAACACCGTAATCTTTACCTAATTTTTCGATTATTGAAACTGCCTTGTCGATTTGTTCATAAGTCAAATCTTTCATCGTGCAGAGTCTTAATCTGCATTCTTTTCTTCTTACTGCAGGATATGTAACGATATTCACATAAACACCTTGTTGTCTGAGCTTTTCATACATATCAAACAATATTGGTTCATTATTAATCATTACAGGAACAACAGCAGACTGAGTATGTCCTGTGTCAAAACCTGCATCATTAAGTTTTTGTTTTAAATATTCTGTTTTTTCAAGAAGTTCTTTTCTGCCTGCCTTATCTTCTTGCATTAATTTAAATACTTCGTTCAAGCCGCCTGCAACAGAAGCAGGAAGTGCTGTTGAGAAGAAATAGCTTCTTGCATAAAGCCTTAAATACTGAACTATATTTTTAGAAGCAGCACAATAACCACCTAAACCACCAGGGCCTTTTGACAACATACCAACATGTAAATCAATTTTATCCATAACGCCAAAGTGTTCCGCAGAACCTCTTCCTGTAGGCCCAACAATACCAACACCGTGAGCGTCATCTACCATAATTGCACAATTGTATTTTTGTGCAAGTTCCACAATTTTATCTAATGGAGCAATATCTCCATCCATAGAAAACACACCATCAGTAATAATCAATCTGCCTGTTTTTTCTTCCGGAATTCTAGATAAAATTCTCTCCAAATATTTCATATCCCTATGCGGGAATATCTTTATTTCTGCACCTTTTGTCATTGCAAGGCCACAACCGTCAAATATAGAAGCATGGTTTGCAGCATCATTAATTATGACGTCATTTTTGCCACACAAAGCAGAAACAATACCTACATTTGCACCATAACCACTTGGAAAAACGATACAATCTTCAGTGCCGTAAAAATCAGCGATTCTTTTTTCAAGTTCTTTGTGGATTTCTGTAATTCCTGCGTAATTCGATACAGCTCCCATTCCATAGCCGAATTTTTCCAGTGCTTCAGAAGCTGCTTTCATAACAGCAGGATGAGTAGACAAATTCAAATATGAATTTGAACCGAGCATAATTACAGGATGAACTGTACCGTCTTTTTCTTTTATGTTTGAGTCAGGTTGAACTTTGTTCATAGTGACCATGCCTAAAGCCTCAGAGCCTGTTTTTACACCACTAGACAACACGTCATCTAAACGTTTTGTTTTATCAAGAATACTTTCACCTTCTTGCGTATCAATAAAATTTTCAAATTTTAAATCTGTAAAATCTTGTTCACTTAATTGAATAGGCATTTATTTAGGCTCCTTTCCACTATTATCATTTATGAATTTTTCTAGATTTTCTCTGTATCTTATTATTGTTTCAAGACAAATATCCAAATGTCCATCAGGAATGCATTTTAGCGTTTTTGATTCAACTTCATTTAAAGAATTTAATACTTTTGAAGCAAAAATTTGTCCTTCTTTTGTAAACAATATTTCTTTATTTCGCTTGTCTTTTTTGCATTCTTTTAATGTTAAATAACCTTTTTTTAAAAAATCATTGATTATCACATTAACTGTTTGTTTAGGCAAAAATAAAGTAGAACAGATATCTTTTTGCGTAAGTGGTTGTTTATTTTGAATAGTATCCAAAATTGTCATCGAAGTGTAATTAAGATTGAATGTTTTTGCAAACTTTTCGTATACAATATTCATTTCGCTCCAATTTTGGTCTATTATTCTAGATGTTTCTTTTAAATTTTTCTTATACATAATTTTTTATACTACTTTAGTCTAATATTATACTGTCTAATTTGATACTGTCTAAAAAATTACAGTCTACAATTAGACTAATTTAAAATTCTAGTTTTGTCAATTGCACCAATAGAAACAAGAGAGCTATTCTTTTGAAATCAAAAGTGAAATCAAAACTCCAGCCGCCATTAAAAGAGGGTAAAATAAACCTTTCATTATAGCGAAAGAACTGATTGAGATACTGTTTGCAAGACTTGTTGCAATTAGAATTTGAGCTCCATAAGGTATCATCCCTTGTATACAGCAAGAAGTTGTATCAATCAAACTTGCAGTTCTAACGGGTTTTACGTTGTATTTTTCAGACAAGTCTTTTGCAATGGGCCCTGAAGTTATAATTGCAACAGTGTTGTTTGCAGTAAATAAATTTATTATTCCCGTCAAAACACATATTCCAAATTCGCAAGTTTTTTTTGATTTTATCCAAGAACAAGCCTTATTTATAATAAAATTAATTCCGCCATTATACCTAATCATCTGTAACAAACCGCCTGCAAGCATTGCAACAATAAGAGTGTTTGCCATACTTGTTGTGCCATCTCCAACAAATGAAAAAGCTTGATATATATCAAAAGTAGAATAATACAAGCCGATTGCAATGTTTAATATTGTTCCTATCAAAAGCAAAAACATTACATTTAAGCCGACAATCCCTAAAACAAGCAACAACACATAAGGAGCAACTTTTATATAGTCACTTATTTGAATTGTATTTGTAATTATTGCTTCACTGGTTGAATTTGCAAATACAGGTAACATATAAAGCAAAGTACATAAAATAGCAGGTATAGCAACGATTTTGAAATTTGCAATAACTTCATCTTTCATATTTACATTTTGTGTTCTTGTAGCTGCAATTGTTGTATCGGAAATTAAAGACAAATTGTCGCCAAACATAGCACCACCAACAGCAGCACCAATTAAAAAAGAAGGATTAATCTCCAAATTTGAAGACAAACTGACAGCAATTGGCACAATAGCTGCAATAGTACCACAAGAAGTCCCAACAGCAAGAGAAATGATTGCAGAAATAATAAATATACCGGAAATTATAAATCTTGCAGGAATTATATTTTGTGCAATCAAAACAGCACTGTCAACTCCGCCTATTGCATTAGCAACAGAAGTAAAAGCACCTGCTAAAATAAAAACAAGACACATTATCATAATGTCTTTTTTACCCATACCGAGTGCAAAAATTTCAATTTTTTTTGTTAATTTTTCTTTATGATTCAATATCAAAGCAGCCGAAGAAGAAATAATAAAAGCAACCGTCATTGGTACTTTTGAAAAATCTCTCGTAAAAACAGAAAAACCAAAATAAAAAACAACAAATACGACAAATGGTATTACTGCTTTTGCACTAGATTCCCGCCATTGCGGATTTTCTTTATTTTTTAGCATTTTATTTTCCGATACTTTGATATTATTCATTCAATATTAACATCAAAC
>CAKUUG010000054.1 GCA_934692665.1 uncultured Candidatus Melainabacteria bacterium
TTGGCAAAGTAGAAAGAGGCGAACAAAATTTAACTATCAAAAAAACTGTCGATCTCGTTAATTCATTAAATATTCCATTAAAAACATTTTGAATTAATTTTTATTATTGAAGTAGTTTTATATTTGTTCTAATATATCCTTGTAAAAATTTTAAAATAAGGAGTTTTTAATATGAAAAAATCCATCAAAGATTTAGGGGATATTAAAGGAAAAAGAGCTCTAGTCAGAGTTGACGTTAATGTTCCATTGGACGAAAAAGGCAATGTTACAGATGATACCAGAATCCAAGCAATTCTTCCAACAGTAAACTTTTTGAAAGAAAAAGGTGCTAAAGTTATTTTAATGGCACACCTAGGCAGACCAAAAGGCGAAGTTAAACCTGAATTCACTTTAGAACCTGTTGCAAAATATTTGGCAAAATTGTTAAACGAAGAAGTTTTATTTGTAAAATCTCCTGTTGGAAATGGTGCAGATAAAGAACTTGAAGCTCTAAAAGACGGCCAAGTTGCTCTATTAGAAAATATTAGATACTACAAAGCAGAAGAAGCAAAAGATGACGATATGACTTTTGCAAACGAACTTGCTAAATTGGGTGATTTTTATGTAAATGATGCTTTTGGTGCAGCACACAGAAACCACACTTCAACAGCGAAATTGGCTAAAGTTCTAAAACCTGCAGTATCCGGTCTTTTAATGGAAAAAGAATTAAGATGTTTAGGAAATGCTCTAGATAAACCGGCTCGCCCATTTACAGCAATCGTTGGTGGTGCTAAAGTTTCTACAAAAATCGGCGTATTAGAAAACTTGTTGGACAAAGTTGACAATATGATAATTGGCGGCGGCATGGCATACACATTCGTAAAAGCAAACGGCGGCAAAATCGGTAACTCTATTTGTGAAGACGATCAAATGGAAACAGCTAAAGCAATCGAAGCAAAAGCTAAAGCAAAAGGAGTTAAATTAGTTCTTGCAACAGACGTTTTAGTTACTAATGATTTTTCAGGCAACGGAGAAAACAAAGTTGTAGACGTTACAAATATTCCTGATGGTTTTGAAGGTGTAGATGCCGGACCAAACACTCAAAAAGCATTCGCTGATGTAATTTTAACTTCTAAAACAATTTTGATGAATGGCCCTGTTGGTGCTTTTGAAAATCCAAAATTTGCAGAAGGTACAAAAGCTGTATTAAAAGCAGTAGTAGAAGCAACAGCAAATGGTGCAACATCAGTAATAGGCGGTGGCGATTCTGTTTCAGCTGCTAAAAAATTCCAAAAAGCAGAAGAATTTACACACGTTTCAACAGGTGGCGGTGCTTCTTTAGAATTTATCGAAGGAAAAGTTCTACCTGGCGTTGCTGCATTGGATGAAAAATAAGAAATAAAAACAACAAAAAAAGACGGAAGATAATTTCTTTCGTCTTTTTTGATATCAAAAACAGCTTTGCGATTTTTAGAATTTTAATTTATAATTAGAACAAGATTTATTTATAAAAGGATTTTGTTTTGGAAAATTTAGCTGTATTATTATCAAAAATGGTTGGTATTGTAGGAATTGTTGTTATTTTGGGCATTTGCTTTTTAATGTCAAATAACAAAAAGAAAATTAACTTAAAAACAGTCGGGGTTGGACTATTTTTGCAATTTTTACTTGCAATTTTTATTATGAAAGTGCCTTTGGGTGTTAAATTATTCGAATTTTTAGCAAAAATAATAAACAAAATTCTTGATGCTTCAATAGAAGGTTCAAATTTTGTATTCGGCTGGTTGACAAATTCTCCGGAAACTATTACTGAATTGTTCCCAAATAAAGATTTCATTTTTGCTCTTGTTTTGATGTCAACAATGATTTTGATTTTGGTTTTGGTAAACATTCTATACTATTATGGAATTATGCAAAGAGTTATCTTGATTTTAGGTAAAATCATGAACAAAATTATGGGTGTGTCAGGTGCAGAAGCTCTTTCAAACTGTGCAAGCCCTTTTGTTGGAAACGTTGCAGCACAATCATTAATTAAACACTATTTACCTAATTTGACTCGCTCTGAGATGTTGGCTTCTATGACAGGTTCAACTGCTTGTATTTCAGCTAGTTGTATTGCAATGTATACAGGCTTTGGAATAAGCACGGAATATTTGCTTGCAGCTTCTGTTATGGCAATACCCGGCTCTTTTGTAGTATCGAAAATAATTTATCCTGAAACATTAGAACCACAAACAAAAAAAGACTTCAAAATAAACAGAAGAAAAACAGATGTAAACATACTTTCTGCCATTTCAAAAGGTGCAGTTGAGGGAATGAAAGTTTCAATAAACATTATCGCTGTATTAATTGCACTGGTTGCTCTTATTGCTTTTTGCAACACAATCCTTGCAAAAATCGGATTGTTTTTGTTTTCTATTTGTCATATTGATTTGTCTTCTATTGGAATCGATTTGACGAATTTGTCTATCCAAATGATAGTCGGAAAAATCTTTGCTATATTTGCAGCACTAATCGGTGCGACTTGGGGAAATATAGAAATGGTCGGCAGACTAATCGGCGAAAAATTAATTTTAAACGAAACAATTGCATATATTGATTTGATTAAATATATAGACACAAACGCATTGAGCGAAAAAAGTATTGCAATTGCTACATTTGCTTGTTGCGGTTTCGCAAACCTTTCTACAATTGCAATACAAATTAGCGGTATTGGAGAACTGGCTCCAACCCAAAGAAAAAACCTTGCAAGACTAGGTATGAGAGCATTGATTGCAGGTACTTTTGTAAGCTACATTTCAGCTTGTATTGCAGGAATAATTCTATAAATGGAAGAAGTTATCTCAAAAACACTAAAAATACAAACTCCACATCTACCACCTAGGGTTGATTTTATAGAAAAAGAAATCGAATCATCAGGAATAGAGCCCCTGAGATGGGCTATTGTCGATGTTGAAGATAAAATCCTTACTCTGTCCGTTTCCGGAAGAAAATTGTCAAAGTAGTTTATTTTGCCGTTTCTTGTTGCATTTGTTGGACTTGTTGAAGCATATTATTATGCGAAAGTTCTACTTGCGGAGTTTGAAGTTGCGAAACTTCGACACTAGGTTCATTTTGTTGAACTTGTTGTATTTGTTGCGGAATTTGTTCTTGTGCCTGTATTGTTTCAGGAGCATATTGTTGTTGCATTTGTCGTGGTGCTTGTTGCTGAATTTGTTGCATTTGCATATTTTGATTTTGAGGCATAGAAGCATATTGTCTATTATATTGAGCTTTATTAAAGAAGAGCGATTTTAAAACCATAGCCCCAACCCCAATTGCTGCACCAATAAGAGCATATTTTCCAACGAGATTTTTACTTTTTTCTTTTAGACATTTTATAGCTTCTTTTTTTGATTTTAAACATTCGGGCAAATTCGCAAGTGACTTTTCGTTTTTTATTTCTTGGGCTGTTCTTTGAAATTCGTCTTTTGTGAGTCTTTTTATGGTATTTATTCTTGAATGTTTAGTAATTTCACCCGCAACAGCACCGATACCTGCCCCTGCGGCACCTGCCATCGCTGTACTTACTATACCATTTTGATTTTGTATATCCATTAAAAACCTCATTTATATATTTATATAAAAACAAAAAATGAGTAATTATTGCCTAAATTAATTCATGCATCTGGCTAAAACAGGTATATCGTCTATTTCAAAAATTTTGTTAAAAGAAATATTATTCACATATTCCATCGCAAACATAGCACAAATTATACTTTCAAGGCTTGATGCCGGAAGCATATTGTCCGGCAATTCATCAAAACCGTATTTGATTTTTAAAGAAATTTGCAAATTTTTACAATCTATACTCGTCCTGTTCAAATAATGAGCACACAACCCGTATGCTTGTCTGAGCTGGTTTATGTCGCATCTGATTACTTTTGTATTGTTTTCATTCAATGTCTTAAAAGTAGTCGAACATCTTTTTGAAATTCTGTTTGTCCAATCGTCTCTATTGATTTTGAATTTGTCGCCTATGATTTTATAGTTTTTTGAATGTATTCGCCATTTTCCATCAAGCATTCTGTTGTCATAAGGCACACTCGCACAAAGAATAGAATTTTTGATATAAGGCGAAGTTTCAAAAAAATAGTCAATATCTTGTGCAAAGTAAAATTTGTCTATTAGTATGATTTTTGAATTTCTATCCAAAACACAAACAGAACTATCATAGTTAGACGAATTTGATAATGATAAACCTATAAAAAAATTTTCTTTGCTTGACAGACTTTGCATAATTAAGAGTATAATTAAATAGAAGTTTTTTTTCAAGACAGAATCAAAAAGAGGAATTTTTTGCAAAATTTGTTTATCAAAATCATTAATAAATTTTATTCAAAAAACAAATTTCAATTTTATTTTTTGATGTTTCTGTCTGTATTTGCGGGGATGTTTGAATACATCGGGCTTGTTTTGATTTTTCAGTTTATTTTATTTTTAAATAACCCAAATTCAATTTATTGCAAAAAAATCACAACATTTTTTGAAAATTACTTTCACATTTACAAATTCAGTGAAATTGGACTGTTTTTGGGAATTGGAATCGCAAGCATTTATATATTGAAAAATATCTATATGCTTCTTTTTTCAAAATTTAACAACAAAATTCTAGAAGATTTGTCTGTACAAATTACCCTAAAAACTTTCAAAAACTTGCTTTTTGCACCATATTTAACAACAAAAAGTTTATCAGAAGCAGACAAAATTAATATTATATCAAAAATAACTCTGGCTGTTTTTCAATATTGTTATAAATTCGTAAACCTTATTACAAATTCTATTATTTCTGTTATTTTAGTATCTTATTTGTTTGTCAAATTTACAAAAGTCGCTTTTGTTGCACTTTTGTTCTTATTTATTCTTGCGATTTTGGAATACTTTTATTTAAAAAACCGCTCCAAAATTCAAAACAAAAATTACACAACAGCACTCGAAAATACCAATAAAATCCTTTTAACCATAATAAATTCAATCAAAGAAATAAAACTAAACAATAAAGAAGAATTTTTCTTAAAAAAAGGTGAAAAAGAATACAAAAAACTATCAAATTTAAATAAAGACAGAAATTTCAATACAGTAATTCACATTTATTTTACAGAAATCTCTATAATGCTGGGTTTTATTGTAATTCTTGTTGCTTTATTTTTTACAACAAACTTCAATAATCAACTTTTAATCAGTTCATTGTGTACGATTTGCGTTGTGATTTTGAGGTTGACACCACTATTAAATAGAATACAAAGCTCAATCTATGCAATAAATTCAAACAAACAAGCCGTGATTGATTTGATTGAATTTGATTGCAAATTTGAAAATCTAAAAATGGATTCTACAAAAGAAAAACTCCCGTTTAATTCTTCTATAAAACTCGTTGATGTTGGATTTTCTTATGCAAATGAAATAGGATTAAAGAACGTAAATTTAGAAATAAAAAAGAACGATTTTGTTCACATAATAGGAAAATCAGGCAGCTACAAGACTACTCTGGCATTGATTTTGTCAGGATTAATAAAGCCAACTGCAGGTGAAATTCTAATCGATAACAAAAAATTGTCTGATGAAAAAAAATGGCAAAATAACATTGCATTTTTGTCTTGCGATTTTACATTTTTAGCTGAAAAAGTCGATGAGATTATCGATTTTGACAATTCAGATACAAAAAATTTGGTAGATTCTCTAGAACTCGCTTCAATTAGAAACAAAAATTCAAAAGACCTTTCATCCGGCGAAAAACAAAGACTGGCTTTGATTGATATATTAACAAAAGACAAAAACATAATCATTCTAGACGAAGCAACGGCAAATATTGACATTTCTTCTCAAAAGAAAATAATCGAAATATTAAACAGCTTGAAAAATAAAAAAACAATAATCTCTATTACTCACAGATTGGAAAACATAAATAACGAAGACAAAACGATTTTTATCGCAGAAAATACCGTATTTTGTGACAAATACAAAAATTTAAAAGAAACGGGACATTTTAAGAAAATTTTTCCTTAACAAAAATTTACATTTTTGACTTATGCTTCACATCTTGCACAAAAATCATGGCTATTGTAAAATTAATTTGATAGGAGAAAATTTTACATTATGAACCAAATTACTAAAACAGCTTGGGATTTAAACGAAAAAGCCCCTAACAGATACCAATTAGTTTATGAATTAATTGAATTGGCTAAAAAATTAGTTGACGAATCACAAATGAAAAAACCTCGTGATGATTTTGGTTTCGATGTTGAAATTCCTTTTGATGCTAACGTTAAAAAAGAAAAACCTGTTCAACATGCCATTATGGTAAAAGCATCCGAATCAGATGATGACGGTTTAGTAGGTTAATTTTTCATATAAATGACCAAATATAAAGAAACGCTTGATTTTATTAATTCAAAAATTAATGATTTTAAGCCTGAGATTGCTATAATTTTAGGCTCAGGTTTGGGGTGTTTTTGTGATGGTCTAAATGGAATAACCATAAAATACGAAGATATACCAAATTTTCCAAAAAGCAGTGTAAAAGGTCACAAGGGAGAGTTTTTATTTTCAAAAGTTGGAAATAAAAATGCAATAATCATGCAAGGACGCTTTCATTTTTATGAAGGTTATAATATGGAAGTTGTTACTTATCCTATAAAAATCTTTAAAATGTTAGGCGTTAAAACTTTGTTTTTAACAAACGCCGCAGGTGCAACTTCTGTCGATTACAATATTGGCGACATTATGCTAATTGATGATCATATCAATTTTATGGGAACAAACCCACTTATTGGCAAAAATGACGATACTCTGGGAGAAAGATTTCCCGATATGTCAAATTGCTACAGCAAAAATTTAAAAGAAATCGCCTTTCAATCTGCAGAAAAATTGAATATTGATTTAAAAAAAGGCATATATCTGGCAACTACAGGCCCCAGTTACGAAACAAAAGCCGAAGTAAGAATGTTTAAATTACTAGGTGCAAATGTAATAGGAATGAGTACAGTTCCTGAAGCTATTGTAGCTAATTATTTAAAAATAAACACAATTGCTTTTTCTACTGTCACAAATTATGCAACGGGTGTATCGAACCACTCATTATCGCACCAAGAAGTCCTTGAAATAGGCAAATCTACAGGACAAAAACTAAATTTGTTGATAAAAGAAATAATAAAAAATATCTAAACAAAATTTTTAAAAAATGAATAAACTATTTTCAATTGTCCTTGGTTGTCTTTTATATTTTCTAATTTAGAAATTATAAAATCATACATTTCTTCTTCAGATTTGACACAAATAAATTGAAAAATTTCATAAGGCTCAACATTCAACGTTTCTGAAATTTTTTGTAAAGTTTGCAAAGTCATAAAGCCTCTGCCTGTTTCAATATAGCTTAAAGAAGTTGTTGCAATATTGATTGCTTCGGCAAATTTTTCTTGGCTATAACCTTTTTGTTTTCTTAAATATTGAATTCTTTTTCCGATTTGTATTCCCAAATCATTCTTTTCTGTTGCCATAAATGAATTATATTTTTATTTTAATGGTTTAACAAATAGATTAAATATATTATTTAAATATATTTAATCTATATATATAATAATTTTAGCCTATTTTTTTAATAAAAATATTATATTTAATATAAAAGGAGATATTATGAAAAAAGCTTTTACATTGGCTGAAGTTATGATAACTTTAACCGTAATTGGAATAATCACAGCAGTCATTATTCCCGTTGCGATTCATTCAAAGCCTGATGAAAATGTGATGAAATTTAAAAAAGCACACAATATCTTATATCAAACGATTTTTACTCT
>CAKUUG010000055.1 GCA_934692665.1 uncultured Candidatus Melainabacteria bacterium
TACAAAAAAAGCAGGCCTGCCAACTTCTGTCCTGACCGGTACAGTTTTTGTCCGCATACCTGCTTTTTATTTTTATTTATAAGGGGAAGAGTTAAATTAAGCATTTTTTGATTTAATAACTTTCTACTAAAGACAACTTTAACATAAAATTGCGTGCAAAAGCAGATGATATTGAGGTTGATTTTGAAAAAATAATAGATTTAACTTATGAAGGTGCAAAATACTACAATATCCCATCAGGCGGACAAGCTACGATTCCGACTGACGACGTGTTGTCATTGTTAAAATCATTCAACACCTATGACGTATACAAAAATGACGAAGACAAATATATCGTAAAAACATACAGAGCAGGTGTGGTTTCCGAAATGGAAAGAATGGGAATTATTCTAAAGATGAGCAGAAAATTCTCTGCATTTTGGAAAGAAATATCAACCTTTTCTACAATGGATTCAACTCCATTGCCTAAAAATCTAAAAGCAGACTTAAGAGAATACCAATTGAAGGGTTATTCTTGGTTATGGTTTTTGTATAAATACGGTTTAAATGGTGTTTTGGCTGATGATATGGGATTAGGGAAAACTGTTCAAACGCTTGCACTTTTGCAAAGAGCAAAAGAAAAAGACACAAAACAGCCAAACCTCGTTATTTGTCCGACTTCTGTTGTATTCAACTGGGAAAAAGAAATAGAAAAATTCACCCCAAATTTGAAATTCTTGACTTTATCAGGCCCAAACAGAAAAGACAAATTCAAAGACATAGAAAAATACGATGTCGTAATCACCAGCTATGCTTTAGTTAGACGTGATATAGCAGAACTTAAGAAAATTGAATTCAGGTATGTAATTTTGGATGAATCTCAAAACATCAAAAATGCAACAAGCCAAACATCCCAAGCCTGCAAAGCACTGAATTCAAAACACAGACTGGCACTGTCCGGTACACCAATAGAAAACAAGCTGGAAGAGTTGTGGTCAATATTTGACTTTTTGATGCCGGGATTTTTGTTTGATGCAAAAGAATTTAACCAGCGTTTCGTTCTTCCGATTGTAGAAAACGAAGATACAGAAGTTCAAAAACGCCTAAAATCGCAAATTTTCCCATTTATATTAAGACGCATGAAAAGAGATGTCGCAAAAGATTTGCCCGACAAAATCGAATCAGTTGCATATTGCGAACTTACACCCGAACAAAAAGACTTGTATTTACAAGTATTGGATTCAACAAAAGAAGAATTGTTTAAATCAATCGAAACTGTTGGCCTAGAAAAATCAAGAATGTCTATATTCTCAGCATTATTGAGATTAAGACAGATTTGTTGTCATCCGAGATTGTACGACAAAGAAGGTAAACTCGGCATAAACGAATCAGGAAAATTCGAGCAATTGCAAGATATGTTAGAAGAAATTATTGCAGAAAAGCACAGAATTTTATTATTCTCACAATTCGTTGGCATGCTGGATATAATAAAAGATTGGCTTGAAAGAAAAGGTATTAAACACGAATACTTGTCCGGCAAAACAAAAGACCGTCAAGCAGTAGTTGAAAAATTCAACAATGACCCTACTATTCCTATTTTCTTGGTTTCTCTAAAAGCGGGCGGTACAGGACTAAATTTGACAGGTGCAGACTATGTAATCCATTATGACCCTTGGTGGAATCCTGCAGTCGAAGACCAAGCAACAGACAGAGCTTATCGTATCGGACAAACCAAAAAAGTATTTGTATATAGGCTCATCACAAAAGGAACTGTTGAAGAGAAGATTCAAGCATTAAAATCCAAAAAACGTTCTCTTGTTGATAGCGTAATTTCAATCGACAGAAACATTGTAAAATCGCTTACATATCAAGATATCAAAGACATCTTCTCAATCTAACATATCGATTTTTTGCAAATTTCTCCTTATGTTGTTTTGAAATTCGCAAACATCATCATTAACACTGTCCATTTTGTAGAGTTTTTTGAAATTGCTTTCTATTGATTTTTCTAAAAAAGCTGCATCTTCTTTTGAAAGAGATATGCCTTTTGCCAAAGCAAAAAACAAACTTCCACCATCGTTTTTATTGATTAGTTTATGGATACATTTTGCGGTCTGTTTTGCTTTTTGGGTTTCATTTCTATCTATAAATCTTTCAAGTAAAGCATTTATGGAAAATTCTAACGACAAAGACCATTTTAATGCTAAATCAGGATTTTTTTCGAAATATTCATTCCTTCGTTTGTTTATTTCAGCACAAGCAGGAACTTCTTGGGTTCTAATTAAGCCTTCTTCACCTTTTTTGTAATCAAAACTTGCAGTGAAAGCTATTTTTTCAATTAAATCGGCATCCATTCCTGTGCCATTTGCGATTATTTGAGCTAATATTGGCGGAATATAATGAACCATACTTATAGGCTCTTTTATAATCCCAAAGCTCAAAAGCTCTTTTTGTCGTTTCCAAGATTTTTCCATTGCTTTTGACCAAGAAGCACTGGCCCACTTGTTCTTTTCCCAAAAAGCCCCAAGCTTTGAATTTTTCTTGTTGTATTCTTCTACTATGTCTTCAGGTTTCATTTCTTTTGACATAAATTTTGACATTTGCTTTTTGATTGATTTTGCTTCCGGACAATCCCATGCTCTAAGCAAAACTTGTGTAAAAATGGCACTTTGGATAGGATTTTTCTCAAAATATTCTCTATCTTTTTCGCTTTTTACTTTTGAGACGTCAGGGTTTTGTTTGTAATATTCTATAAGGGATTTTGAAATTTTTTCTTTATGCTCGGCACTTAACGGTTTTCCAATTCTTTTTATTACTTTTTCATTTACGTTTGTGCTTCTATTTCTCTTCATTGCATTTACTATCATTTCATTTGCTTCTTTATCGGATAGTTTCATGTAGTGAGCATATTTGGGATTAAGCACAGGAATATTTAATTTTCTAAATGTACCAACAGCCGGAGAATTAAAAACTTTTTCCAAATCGTTTAATGACAAACAATCACCCCAATACATCTGTATCAATTGAACAGCCAAATCTTTTTCGGGATTTAGAATATTTTGTCCGTTTTTATCTTTTAATTCGCCTTTAAAAAATTTATCTATAAAAGAATTCTTTGAATAGTTCAAACCTGAATCAAAAGAAGACGTCACATCAGCAAATTCCGGATAGAAGAATTTTAATTCTTCTAAAGTATTGCAATCGTTTAGACTTTTGTATTTTTCTTTGTGAATATCAACAAGAGTTTTATTGTCTTTGTTTCCGCTTTGGATTTCTTGTTGAACCAACTCTTCTACATCAGAAGGAAAAGTTGCATTCATCTTTTTCAAATTCAAAAATGTTTTTGAAAGATTCAAACTATCTCCGCCCAAAAACGAAGTATAGTATTTTGAAGGCAGCAAATCCTGAGGTTTCATTCTGTTTTCAATAGAAGAAACATTTGTCGTTGAAGAATTTGTTTTGTTTTGTTTATTAAAAGAATAAGTTCTTAATTGAGGAAATTGTATTTTCATACTAATTGAAATCTTGTGAAAAAAAATTTTTGCTAGCATATATTTTTTAAGCTAATATAAAAATAATATTTTTATGAAAATAAATTCTATCAAAGCACACCCAACATCACATTTAAATTTTGGCAAAGTTTTTGATGTAAGAAAAATCGAAAACTTGTGTTGTCCTGCCTGCGGAAGTGTTATGTTTAGCCATGAACAAGCCAGAGAATTTTGTAGAGATTTGTCGAAATCTACAGGAGATGAGCTAATAAAATCAATAGAAAAATATGAAAATTTAAACTCAAAAGACAACGCAAAACTAAACACATTCAACTCAAAACAACAAGAAATTTTAAATAGAATTAAAGAAGTTGCAAAAAATAACCAAGATTTTGACTTAAGAGATATAGTTTCTTATATAGGCAACAGGATAGCCCAAGAACATTCTTTTTATTCAACAAAAGAAAGTTTGTCAAAATATTCTCTTTCATATCATGATACAGAACCAATATCAGACGAAAAAGATTATGCGGATGCATTTTTCTTAAACTGTAAAAATAAAGGTTATTCTTCTTTCGAAATTGCAAAAAAATTCATAAAAAACAAATATCCGACAATCGAACATATTATTCCTGTTTGCAATTCAGGTGCAGACGAACAGTCAAATTATCTTTGCGATTGTAACGAATGCAACAACAAAAGAGGGTCAATGCCTTTTTATGAATGGGCAAAAAATATCCCGAATTTTGAAGACAATTTGCAAATTCAAATTAATCAAATAAACAAAGCTTTAAAAAATTCTCTATTAGACGAAAGCTACTCAAATTACCCAAAAACTATTTCAAAAACTGTTCAAGACTTGAGTAATGGAAAAATAAATATTATAGTTTAGTTTATTAGGCTTTTTATCTTTTTTATTTCATCTCTTAATTGAATCGCTTTTTCAAAATCAAGCAGCTTTGCCGCTTGTTGCATTTCTGATTCTAATTTTTTTAGCAATTTTGGCAAATCTTTTGTTTCTATATCCATTTCAACCAGTGTTTGAGCGACTATGTCTTCTGTGCTTCTGTAACTTTGAACCAAAGAAAGAAGATTGTTTTGAATGGATTTTTTAATCGTTTTTGGTATTATATTGTGTTTTTTGTTGTATTCAATTTGCAGCTTTCTTCTTCGTTTTGTTTCTTCTATTGCAACATTCATAGAATCTGTTATTTTGTCTGCATACATAATTACTCTACCGTTAGAGTTTCTGGCACTTCTACCTATTGTTTGTATCAGAGAGGTTTCGCATCTTAAAAAACCTTCTTTATCAGCATCCATAATTGCAACCAAAGAAACCTCAGGTATGTCGAGCCCTTCTCTCAATAAATTTACACCAACCAAAATATCAAACTCACCCAGCCTCAAGTCACGAAGAATTTCGACTCTTTCTATTGATTTTACTTCACTATGAAGATATCTGACTTTTAGATTTTGATTTTGAAGATAAGTTGTTAATTCTTCTGCCATTTTTTTGGTCAAAGTAGTAATAAGGATTCTATCGCCTTTTTCTATTGTTGCTTTTGCTTCTTTTATCAAATCTTGAACCTGTCCTATTGTAGGTTTGACAGTGATTTCAGGATCTAACAATCCTGTCGGACGAATGATTTGTTCAACTATTTTTGTACTTTCTTGTTTTTCAAAATCTGAAGGAGTTGCTGAAATGAAGATTTTTTGGCCGTTTGCATTGTTGTTTTCAAAAGAAATTTTTTGCCAAAATTCATCAAAAGTCAAGGGTCTGTTGTCTTTTGCACAAGGCAATCTGAAGCCATAGTCAACAAGAACTTCTTTTCTTGCTTTGTCCCCAAAATACATACCTTTCAATTGTGGAATTGTAACGTGAGATTCATCAATCACAACCAAATAATCATCTCCGAAATAATCAAGCAAAGTCGCCGGAGGTGAGCCTTTTTTTCTTCTTTCTATTATTCTGGAATAATTTTCTATTCCTGAACAATAGCCCATTTCTTTAATCATTTCAATATCGTAATTCACTCTTTGAGATAATCTTTGAGCTTCTACAATTTTGTTTTCATTTTTTAATTCTACCAGTCTTTCATTTAATTCTTGTCTAATCAAATCACAAGTTTCATCAACATTGCCATCATCGGACAAATAATGCACAGCAGGATAAATCACGATTTCTAAAGGTTTTTCTATTATTTCACCTGTTAGAGCATCAATTCTTGTTATTGATTCTATTTCGTCACCAAAAAAAGAAATTCTATTTATTACTTTTTCATAGCTGGGCATTATTTCGACTACATCACCTCTGGCACGAAATGTTGAACGCTTCAATTCGACATCATTTCTTTCATATCGAACACCAACCAAATAAGTGAGCAAATCTTTCCTTGTTACTTCTTGTCCTACAACGAGTGTCACCGTGCCTTTGAAATAATTTTCAGGCAAACCCAAACCATAAATACAGCTGACAGAAGCAACGACTATAACATCATTTCTTTCATACAAGCTCCTTGTTGTATTGTGGCGAAGTCTATCGATTTCATCATTAATTGAAGCCGATTTTTCTATATATGTATCAGTTCTTGGGATATATGCTTCCGGTTGATAATAGTCATAATACGAAATAAAATACTCTACAGCGTTGTTTGGAAATAACTCTTTAAACTCGTTGTACAGCTGAGCAGCAAGCGTTTTATTGTGTGCAATTACAAGAGTAGGTTTTTGAATATTTTGTATAACATTTGCAATAGTAAAAGTTTTTCCGGAACCCGTTACCCCAAGAAGAGTTTGGGTATTTTCACCATTCAAAAGTCCATCAGTCAGCTCTTTTATTGCTTTTGGCTGATCACCTGATGGAGACATGGAAGATATAATTTCAAATTTTTTTGACTTCATAATTAAATTTTAACTTAATTTATTTTTGTTTTAATGTAAATTTTTGTAAAATATGTTTAAAATTTCAACACATATTACCTTTCAGAAGTTTTTAACAAGTTGCAGAAAGGTAGTGTTTATGAATATTAATTTTTCACCAGTAAGTCATTTTAACAAAGTACAAAATTTAATAAAACCTATGGGTTTTGCTTCTAATCCAATAAAATTTCAAGGAAATTTAACCGAAGACAAATTTGAATCATCAGTAAAATTGTCCCCTGAAGATATAAAAGAAAAACAAGTCGAAAAACGAATTGAAGATTTAGATATTGAAAAGAAAAATTTATCAAAAGATTTTGGAAATCGTATAATTAGCGAATCTGAATACACTTCAAAATCAAGAAAAATAAGAGAAGAAAAGAAGGCTTGCAAAGAAGAATTAAACCGCATAAAAGAAGTTAGAGTTTTCAAAGAAATGCAAGCAACAAGACCAAATGTCGCATTTTTGTACGACCCCGATACAACAATTGAAGAAAAGAAACAAGAACTTCAAAATCACCCTGAATTTGTATCAGTAGATGATATTAAAGAAAATAACCCGGAAATTGGAGAAGATTTAAGCGGAATTCGTTTTGCTTTCATAATAGACCAAGTGGGTGGATCTGGTTACATTGATACAACAGATGAAAAAAATGCAGAAAATTATGAAATTTTAAAAGAAAATATTGGTGATTATGTTTCATTATCAGCTTATGCACGTAAAAACGGAATACCTGAAAAGTTTTTACAAGAATTAACCAGCAAAAAAAGTTTAGATACTATAAGATTAAAAAACAAAACCACGAGTCAAGGATTCAAATTAAACCTTGTTCCGAAAGAAATTGAAGATAAAGCTGACAACATAAAAAAATTAATTCCACAAGAGTCAAAATACTACAAAAAACTACTTAGAAATTCAAACGAACCTCATTTGGTACCATTGATGCATTTGTCAAAATTGGGCTATGGAACACCACAAGAAATATATGCTCAATTCAAAAAAGGTAATTTTGAAGGTACAGAAAGCAATGTTGTTAGAGATGGCAAAGTAAAAAAAGCTGTATTTATAGATGTAAGTTCAACAGATACAGAAAACTTGCTCGAAACAATGAGAAACTTCAACAAAAATTACTCAACTATAGAAGACCTAGCAAATGGACTCCAAGTTAAACCTAGAGACATTGAAAAAGCTATAATTGCAGGTGATTTGGTACCAAACAACGAATATATCTTCCCCGGTCATAGAAAATCAATTGGCATAAATTTAGACAATCCAAAAAATGCAGAATATGTTAACAAATTGATTTTTGAACATGAAATCGAAAACCAAATTCTACAAACAGAAAAAACTCAATCAAAACGAAAAAACAAAACAATGATGGGTCTAAGAAGCAAAATCGCATGGCATTTAGC
>CAKUUG010000056.1 GCA_934692665.1 uncultured Candidatus Melainabacteria bacterium
TGAGCTAGGGAATTTATTTTGTCAAAAATTTCTTCACATCCAACGTTGCATTCTCACAATGCAGCAGCAAGGTCGAAACGAAAAGCGTCGACTCCCTGTCTTGCCCAATAAGCAAGCGAATCAACGACCAAATTCATAACACCTTCAGTTGATACATTAAAGTCATTTCCGCAGCCGGAATTTGAACGATAGTAGCCGTTTTTGTAGACTTTGTAATAAGAAGCATTGTCAATCAAAGCATAAGACAACAAATTTGCATCATTTGCGTCATGGTTGACGAGCCCTGCTTCGCCTGTGTGGTTGAAAACCATATCCATACAGACTTTTATATCGTTTCTATGAAATTCATCAATCATTAAACGAAATTCGTTAATCAAATTTCCAAAAGTTTTGTCATAAGCATAACGACGAGCCAAACTGAAATAAGCCAAAGGCATATAACCCCAGTGATTGTAACCATTTTGCCTATAATCATATTCATTGATAGGCAAAAATTCTATCATCGTGATTCCCAAGTTTTTTATATTTTTAGCAAACTTTCCTGCCCCTTTATAAGTTCCGTTTTCTAGAATATTTGTGCTTTGAGTCAAATCTTTTATATGAACTTCGCCGATTATTTCTTGATTAAACGGGCGAGGTGTGATTTTTGCGATTCTCACTTTATTGTTTTCGACAAAAATTGATTTTGGTGCCCATTTTGCGTTGTCAATTAGGTGAAAATTGCTTTTTGAACGAAACATATTAAAGCCGGGGTTTACATCGCTAGGCAAGTGAGAAAGCTCTGTTGTATACGGGTCGAACGCTATTTTGTTGGGATTGAAACGATTTCCTTTTTCATCAAATTTCGATTTGAAACCTATTGTTGTTCCGGGTTCAAAATTTTCATCATATTCCCAATTAGGACCAAAAACTCTGTAACCATAAAAAATTGTATTTTTGTGACAATTTAAGATGTAATCTTTTACGCTTGTAGACCAGATATCATTTTCACCTTTTTCCATATTTAAAGTCATAATCGGGTCTTCGCCTTGAGCTTTGTCAAAAATGCAAAGAAATATTTTTGTTGCATTTTTTGAAAACAACTTAAAATCAACGGTTTTTGTCGTTTCGTTGTATTTTACGCCAAGAGTAGTTTTTTGGTAATTTTCCATATTTTCACCTATTGAAGCGGATTGATAACGATTCCTGATAATAATTTTGGATAAAAATAAGTTGATTTTTGCGGCATTCTCTCGCCTGCTGAAGAAATATCAATTATATCTTGCATTTTTGGATATGCCATAATAAATACTGCACTTGCACCTTTTTTGACAGATTCAAAAGAAACATCTTCTTTTTTTTCATATTTTATGCCGTTTTGTGCCATTAATTCATCGTTTGTAAAACCTAATTCTTCTTTCAAAATCAATGTATGCAATACCATCAAATCCAGTTTTTGCAGCACTGATGGAGCATTTACTTTTTTTTCTTCGTCTTTTTTCAATTTCAAAACATAGAATTTGTTGTTATCTTTTAAAACAAGCCCTGTTGTGATTTGTTTTTTGTTTTCTTGTTCTATTGCATTAAGAAATTCTTCTTTGTCGGAGTATTCTTCGATATCGTAGTGTTTTTTAACAGCTGACAAAATTTCTTCATTTGAGAATGGTTTTTCAACGATTCTATGTGTCGGATAAATAATCAAATTTTCATCCGCAGCGTTTGTAAAATAGCTCATAACGTATTTTGCTTCTTCGTTTTCGGGATGAAGTTTTGAATAATTCATAGAAGTTTCATATCTATGATGTCCGTCCGCAATGAGCAGAACCTTGTCTTGTAGAGTGTTTTGGATGATTTCTATGTCGTTTTTGTCATCTATTAAATAAACAATATTTTCTGTGCCATTGTCATCTGTGACATCGATAAAAGGTTTTTGAGAAAGGTATTTTTGTGCCATTTTTTCAATTGTTTGGGTTTTGTCATCATAAACCATAAAAATCTGAGAAAAGAAAGCTCCTGTTTTAGTGACCAAATTCAATCTATCTTGTTTAGGGCCGCCCATGGTGAATTCGTGGGGCAGAATTTTTTTGCTTGAAAAATCTTCGATTTTATTTCTTGCAATAAAACCTTTTCTTTCAATCGTTTTGCCTTTTTCGTTTGTATATTTTTGAACAATATAAAATATTGATGGTTTTTTTGTTTTGATTAAAACTTCTTTATTTTTCCAATCTTCAAAATCACGCTTTGCACTACTATATTTGTCTTCTTCTTTTGACAAAATCAAACGAACTATATTATAGGGGCTTTTGTCGTACAAATTTTGTTGATATTTGCTATCAATAACATCATAAGGAGGTGCTATTACATCTTCCATCTTTATTTTTTCTTGATTGTAGACAATTGCATTTAATGGTAAAACTTCCATCTTTTCTCCCCTATTTTTCTATATTTATATTTTATAACAAAAATTGTAAAGTTTGTTAAATTTATAAAAAAATAAGCAATTTTTTACTTCAAAAATACTTTATAAACATGTGTAGTAAGTTATATGAAGGTTAGTTATTATTATGAGTGGAGAAATTAGTTTAGTTAACAACATTAGTATTCCAAAAACAAATGTTTCGGCTTTGGAAAATAAATTGCAACAAGTAAAAGATGACCAAGGTATTTTTGGTCAAGCTTGGAATGGTATAAAAGAAGCAACAGGTTTGGGCGCTTCTGAAAAAAAATGTGAAGATATGCTCGACAAATATAAAAATGGCGAAACATCTTTTGAAGAAGCAATGGAATACATCAATAAATTTGAATCAAAACAAGACAATACAACAGAACTGGCAAAAAATATTATAACAGGTGTTGGTGCAATTGCAGTTGCAACAACAACAGCAGGAACAGGACTCGGTTTTCTTGCAGCAGCAAAAGCAGGAGCTCCAATAGGTGCTGCAGTAAAAACAACATTGGGCGTATTAGATAGAGCAACAAACGGTGTCGAAGATGACGCACTGGATATAAAAAATGTGGCAAAAGATACAATCTCAGGTGCTGTTACAGGTATGACAAGTGCTGTTTCATCGGGTGTCGGAAAAGGTATTGTTGATGGCGAAATCAAAACATCCATCATAAACGGTGCAAAATGCGGCTTGACTTGTGGTGCAATTTCCGGTTCTACTTCTTATATGGCAGATGCTATATTAGATGAAGACAAACAATTCAATTTCGGTGATTTAACAAGATCAACTGTTTCTTCTGCTCTTGTTTCAGGAACAGTAGGAGCTGCAGTAGGCGGTGGAATGTATGAAAACGCATTATTAAACGGAAACGTCGGACAAACAGTTCAAAAAACAGTAAACGAAACTATAGTCCAAGATTCAACAACAAGTTCACTTAGAAAAGTCCTAGGCAGAGGTGTAAAAGATTTTGCTTCGGATGTAGCGTAATTTTTGTAGCTTTTGAAAGGAAATAAAAAAAAGACCTTAAAAAATTTTTTAAGGTCTTTTTAATGATATGTATTAGTCTTTTACAAACTGATACATATAGCTTCATCAACACCAATAATTTGCGAAATTTTATCTAATGTTGTTTGTTGTGCTTTCGTATCTATACCTATAATCATTATTGATTTTTCGGTTTTTGATGTATTTTGGTTTACTTGCATAGAAGAGATATTAATATTGTCGTTACCCAAAACACTCGCTACTTGTGCTACCATGTTGGGTTTGTTTATGTGTGGAACAAGAAGCATAAATTCTTTCGGTTCGATAGAGGTAGTGTAGTCATTTATTTTAGTGATTCTTTTAATATCTTTTGCGATTAATGAACCTTTTAATATTGTTTCTTCTTCATTTGTCAACAATTTTATTGTAATTGCATTTTCGTTTGTGTTTGATTTTGAAGTTTTTACTTCTATTCCTCTTTGTTTTGCAATAATCGGAGCGTTGACATAATTTATGCCTACCATATTCGCTTGCATAACACCTTTCAAGATAGCGATTTCCAGCGGTGAAGAATCTTTTTCGTTCAGTTCGCCGGATGTGATTATGTTTATTTCTTTTATTGCACCTTTAGAAATTTGTGAAGCAATAGAAGCTATATTTTCAGCAAGCGGCATGTAATTTTTTACTGCTTCTATTTTTTGAGGTTTTAGAGCAGGAATATTAATCGCACTGGTTGCGTTTTTGCCTGACAAAACATCGGCAACTTGGGACGCTACATCTAATGCAACATTGATTTGGGCTTCGTTTGTACTAGCACCCAAATGAGGAGTCAAAACTGCCTGTTTTTCAAATTTCAACAATGGAGAAGAAGCTATATTTTTTTCGTCTTCAAAAACATCAATTGCACATTGCGATACTTGTCCTTCTTCTATTGCTTTTGCAAGAGCGTTTTCGTCTATTATGCCGCCTCTTGCACAGTTGATTATTCGAACACCTTTTTTCATTCTGTTGATTGTATTTGTATTAATCAAACCCGCTGTTTCTTTTGTTTTTGGGGTGTGAATCGTTATATAATCGCAAAGTCCCCAAAAATCATCCAAATGTTCAATATATTTTGCACCGATTTTTTCAACGATTTCTTTTGAAGCATAAGGGTCAAAAACAACTACTTTCATTCCCAAGGCTATTGCAACATTTGCTACATGCATACCGATTTTGCCCAATCCTATTATGCCAAGAGTTTTATTAAATACTTCAACACCTGTAAATTTTGACCTTTCCCACAATCCTTTTTTGATAGAAGCGTCTGCGATTGGAATGTTTCTGCTCATTGCCATCATCATTGCAATTGTGTGTTCAGCAGCAGCGTGAGTGTTTCCGTCAGGAGAATTTACAACAATAATGCCTTTTTGGGTTGCTGCATTGATATCAATATTGTCGACTCCGACACCTGCTCTTGCGATTACTTTTAGGTTTGTTGCTTTTTCTATTATTTTTGATGTGATTTTTGTTTGCGAACGAATGAGAATTGCATCGTATTGGTCTATTATTTCGCATAGTTTGTCTTCTTCCATAGTCGGAAGATTGTCTACATCAGCTACACGTGCCACAATATTAGCAGCCAAATCGTTAATTTTGTCTGTTATTAAAACTTTTGCCATTTTTGCTCCCTCGTTGTGATATTGTTACCCTTTTGGTAAAAATGCTTGCGAATATTTGTACGATTCTGTAAAACCTACTTCTTTATACATATTCACTGCACTTTTCAAATTTAAATCCAAACTTGCATTAAGTTCGTTTAATTCAATTATACCGCTTTGGTTTAATTTAACAATATCTAAAACAGAAGCTTTGACTAAAGGTATAGAGAGTTTTTGTTTTCTGTGTTGCTCTATAATGCCAATCAAAGGCAAATTCGCAATACCATCCCCTGTAATATTCGCCAAACAAAAACCAACGAGTTTGTTTTCATAAAGAAGAATTTTGCTTGCTTGCGGAAGAAATCTTCCATAAATTGAAGTTGTGATTTTGTGTGTAATATCACGACAGCCTTCAACCGAAGTAAATCTAAGGTCAAAATTCACATCTGAAGAGTTTTTGAAAGAATTGTATATTGCAACAGCAAGTTCTTCAAAATAAATATCACGATAAGGAGTGATTTTGTATCCTATAGGCAAATCCAAGAAATTATATTGTGAAATGTTTTTTATCAGTTGTTTGTTTTTAATATCAAAAACAACAACACCTGTGTCAATAAATTGGAAACCGTAATTTGCGATTGTTTTTTTGAAGTTTTCTTGTATACCGAGCATCGCATAACTAACAGTTGATTCTTTTCTTAGTTCTTTTGTTTCTTCTAAAAATTTTTCAAAAAGTTGTTTTCTTTTTTCTTCAATATCTTCAGAACCCAAACAATGAACAACAAACAATTCTATAACTTCGCTCGGAACTGTAGTATATGCCAAAAAGCCTGTCGGAATTGAGTCTTCTAACAAAATTATACAGTTAATCAGTTTGTTATTAAATGAAGCAATAAAGTCTTCGTATGTTAAAGGGTCTATTTCAAATTTGTAGTCTATTCTGGCTTTGAGGCGAAAATCATTGTACGCCCCTTGAAATACCCTGAAATATTTTTCTTCTAATACAGCGATTTCGTACATATTAGCAATACATCCTTAGTTTTTACTGATTGTATCATGAGTAGGTTTGATTTTTCAAATATTATGTATAGTTTTGTATATTTTTATAAAATTAAAACAAATTGACATTGAAAAAACATTAGTATAATATATTAACAATATAATTTATATATTTGTGTAAAATTATTTTGTTATATATTAATAAACCAAAATATGTTTCGAGCGAATTCTCGCTCATTTTTTTATTGCATGTGGGTGAAAAAAATGTTTTAATTATTTTGTATATAACAAAAAGGACAAATATATGAGAAGCGACATTTTGAAAAAAGGCATTGAACATGCACCTCATAGAGCATTATTGTATGCCGGCGGACTTTCCGATAAAAACATCGACAAACCCTTTATTGGGATTGCAAGCTCGTTTACGGATTTAGTTCCGGGGCATGCAGGCATGAGAGATTTGGAAAGACAAATCGAAAAAGGTATCCACTCTAATGGCGGACAGTCTTTTATTTTTGGCGTTCCTGCAGTGTGCGACGGACTCGCTATGGGACATTGCGGCATGAGATACAGTTTGCCTTCTCGTGATTTGATTGCAGATTGCGTTGAAACTGTTGCTTCTGCTCATCAATTGGATGGTTTGGTATTGTTAACCAATTGTGACAAAATCACTCCAGGGATGTTGATTGCTGTTTTGAGGCTTAATATTCCGGCAATTATTGTAACAGCAGGGCCTTCTCTAGAAGGCAGCTGCAAAGGGGAAACCCTGACATTCATAAGAGGTTCTTCAGAAGCTGTTGGAAGATACAGAATAGGAGAAATTTCTGAAGAAAAATTGGACGAAATGATACACTATGCCTGCCCGACATTTGGTTCTTGTCAAGGATTATATACAGCAAACACCCTAGCTTGTTTAACAGAAGTAATGGGTATGAGTTTATCGGGATGTGCAACAGCGAGTGCGGTTTCTTCCAAAAAAAGAAGAATAGCATTTGATTCAGGGTATGCAATTTGTGATATCGTAAGACAAAATATTCTTCCTCGTGACGTAGTTACAAAAGATTCTATAAGAAATGCTATTGTTGTAGATTTGGCTTTGGGCGGTTCAACAAATTCTATTCTGCATTTGCTTGCCATTGCAAAAAGTGCGGATATTGAATTGAGTTTGGCTGATTTTGAAGAATTAAGCAAAAAAATTCCTCAAATAATAAAACTAGACCCTTCAAGCACTCTTACTATGACAGATTTGGACAATGCAGGTGGAATATCGGGAGTATTTAAAACATTGTATGAAAAAACTCCTGAATTTAAAAATACAAAAAATGTTCTCAATATTTCTGTATCAGAAATTGCAAAAAATGCTTGGGTAGATTCCAATGTAATCAGACCTCTGGACAATCCAATTACAAACAATCCGGGGCTTGCTATTCTC
>CAKUUG010000057.1 GCA_934692665.1 uncultured Candidatus Melainabacteria bacterium
GACTCGTTGAGTTCACAAATGGATATTTCAACAAGTTTTGTTGATGAAGAATAATTTATTATACTGTAGCAAATTCAACATTCAAGAATTGACCTGTTGCATAGTTTACTTGCAATTCTTGAATTTTTGCTGTGTATGTATTTCCGTCTAAATTCAATTCCCAGTTTGCTTCTTTGTTGTTTTTGTATAACATTTCAAATTCATGAGTGTTTACTTGGATATTTTTTGCTTCTATTCCTTTGCCATAAATAGAACCCGGCAAAAATCCTTCTGTTCTGATTTGACGAGGATTTTTATTTTCTTCTCTATTTGCAACTGTAAGTTTTACGTTTGACATTTTTATTTTCTCCTTGACTTAATCTTTTGCTTAAACTATTAATATTATGTTATTAATTATATTTGTTAAATAAAAAAATGCAATTTACTACAAAAACAGTCTTAAAAAAATTTATTAATAAAGAAATATCATCAGTTGGTTTTGACGAGAGCTACATCAATTCAGCAGTAAAGAAACATTTGTTTCTATCAATAAAAATCTTTGATGTTACTCCTTCACAGGCAACTATCATAAAACAAGCAGCTCTTTCTGTCGGATGTGATTGTGCGGTGAATCGTGGAGTGATTGATTGTTCTGTTAGCTTTTCTGACTGTATTTTATCAGGTACAATAGCACAAATAACTAACGTTGCAAAAAAACTCAGCAACCAACCTTTTTCTTTATCTGATTTGTCTGAATGTCTGTTCAATCAATTAGAAATTCAACAAAAACATCCCACTCATCCAAAAATAATGGGTATATTAAACTTGACCCCGAATTCTTTTTCTGATGGCGGAGAATTTGTTGAAATAGAAAAAGCAATAAACCATGCAATTGATATGATTGAAGCCGGAGCAAGCGTGATTGATATCGGTGCCCAATCTACAAAACCCCATGCTGATTTGGTTTCTGTTGTGTATGAAATTGAAAAAGTAACCCCAATCGTAACAGCATTAAAGACTGCTTATCCAAACATCGAAATCAGCGTTGATACAATGACACTTGGATGTGCAAGAGCTGCGTTGGATGCCGGAGCGGATATTATTAATGATGTTAGTTTTTTAGCTAATCCGGAATTTGCAAAAATTTGTGCCAAAAGAAATAAGAAACTTGTTATTATGCATTCTCGTGGAAATTCAAAAACCATGGATGAGCTTGTTACTTATGAATCTGTTGTAGATGACATATTTAAAGAAATAAAAGAAAAAATAAAAATTGCAAAGACCCAAGACTTGGACGATAAAAATATAATAGTGGATGTTGGTTTTGGTTTTGCAAAAACAATAAATCAAAATTTGCAGCTCTTAAATAGAATAAATGAATTTAAGTCTTTAGGCTACCCGATTATGGCCGGTGTTTCAAGAAAACGTTTTATGCAAGATATAATAAATACAAAAGAGCCAAAAGAGGCCGATTTTGTTTCTGCTTTGGCGACTTCTTATTTGATTCAAAATGATATTGAATATATTAGAGTCCATAATGTTGAATTGTCGATTCAGGCACTTAGATTTAATGAAAGATTAATGTTTAGTTAATTTTCTTTTAATATTCCTTTTTCAGTGAGGATATTGCGATATTCTGTCATTATTGTCTTTTTATAATCAGGAAGAAATTTTTCCAGACTTTTTGCGTATTTTTTGTAGTTTGTTTCTTCAATTTCTGTTAATTTTTCTTTGTTTTTTATTTTTTTGAAAATTGTTGGCATTTCATCAAAATATGTTGAAATTTCGGACATTTTGGATGTGATTTCCGGATGTCTTTTCCAAGCTTCTTTCATTGCTTCTATGTATTCTGGATGATCTTTGTAAAATTTGATTTTCTTTTCAGACAAAAGTTGCTTTGCTTGAGGATTGTTTGTGTAGTATTCGGCTATTTTTCTAGCATTTTCTTTTCTTGCTTCAGGGTGTTTTCTATGGAATTTTTTTACTCTTTCTGATTGTTTTTGTCTGTTTTCTTCAATTGCATAATATTGGCGTATACGTTGAGAGGACAATTGTCCATATTGTGGGTTTTGTTTGTATACTTTTTTTAGCTTTTTTGATTTTTCTTCTCTTGCTTCAGGATTATTTTCATAATAGTCTTTAATTCTTTTTGAAATGTTTTCTTTTGCTTTTGGATTTTGTTTGTAATATTGTTTCAATTTTTTTGAAACATTTTCTCTTTTTTGTGGATTTTGTTGATATGAATCGTGCATTTTTTTAGACATATTTTCTCTGGCATTTGCATTGTTTTTAAAATAGCTTTTTGTATTTTTAGAGGCCTTTTCTATCCTTTCCGGTATTGAATGTGCTAGAGCGTTATCGTAGCTTTTATTGTATTTTTTAATATTTAACATATCCATCAATTTGCTGAGCGATTCTGCTCCTATCAAGAAATATGTTTTTCTATCTCTTAGCGGCGTTTTTTCTGCGTAGTATTGTTTTATGATATTCAGTGATAAATTATCTAAAGTAACATCTTCAACTTGTCCGCCAAGTATTGGTTTTAGTGCGAGCATTGGGAGAGTTTCTTTTGGAAGGTCACTTACATTTAGAACGTCTTTTAATTCTTCAGGATATAATTCTTTTGCTTCTTCCAGTGTGGAACAATTTAATAAATCTTTGTAAAATTCTTTATGGACTTCATAAAGTGATTCTTCAGGGTTTGATATTGATTTTTCCAGAACAAAATCGTATATAGAATTTGATGGAAAATTTTCTTTTCCAATTTTTTCAATTGTTTTCTTGAGGTTTTTCCCTTCAAAAGATAATTGAAAACAGTCGCTTTCTTGATTGATTTTGTGCTTAGAGTTAAATGTATTATTCGGTTTTATATTGTTATAACGAAAAATATTAACACTGGAAATTTTCATCTATTACTCGCTTTCTAGATAATAAAAGCCTCTAAATGAAAATTTTTGCATTTATTCTATAAAATCTTTAAAATTTTTAATTGGTTGCTTGGAAACTTTTAAAAAAACTTCTTCAAAAGTTTCTATGGGTTCAAACCTAAAACCGCATTTTTCTTGCAATGCAGCCCCAAATGAAAATATTTCTTCGCTCGGATAGTTTCTGCAGATAGAAGGTCTTTTGTTGTGCATCGTGCAAAGTCTTTTTTCTTTGTCAAATCTATCACAACTAAAAATCAAACCAAAATCGTCTTTTCCGACTATAGTTATGTGTTGATAAAAACTATAAGAGTCTGTATCTTTGATTTTTTCAAAATCTTCTTTTGATTTTATTAAATCTTTGCCGTGTCTTACGTAGATATTTTCACAGCAGCAACCACATTTTTTACATTTGCCGTATCTAAGGTATTTTTTCTTTAAAATTGATTTATAGTAGAATTTTTTAATTTTGTTTAAATATTTCATTCAGAAAATTTTCATTACTTGAAAGCGAAGAAAATATGTCACTAGACTCCATAGTAAAAACGCCTTCAAAAACATTTTTTAATACAAGATTGTTTGCTTCTTTTTCGTCCATTTTCTTCAAAATATCACTAAATTTTTGTATATCAAGTTCTTTTTGATATTTTTCCATTGCGGTCGTAGAAATATCGGATTCATCAATCAAATAATTCTTCAACTCCTCTTTTTCAAATGGATTTGTTGAACCAACAGATGAAACTTTTTCTAAATTATGTCCTTGTGCGACATTGTCAAGACCGTTATTTTGAATTCTATCCAGCATTTTTCCCCAACGTCTTTTTTAATTCTTACATTATGTATCAAAAATTCAATTTTGTAATTATACTTTTGATTGATTTTTGATTTTTAATTTTTTGTCCAAGTAGTCAATTTCTTCATTTTTGTAATTTTTTAAATAATCAATTGCTTCTTGTGGTGTATTTGCAACAAAATACATCGTAGTCGTTTCTTTTGGTGCAAAGTTCTCTTTTATTATTTTATTGAAAAAATCAATCAAATGAGCATAAAAATTGTCTGTGTTCAAGAAAACAATAGGTTTGTTGTTGTAGCCCAGTTGTTTTTGCACTAACATTTCACTAACTTCTTCTAAAGTGCCAAATCCACCCGATAGAACCACTATTCCATCAGAAAGCTCATCCATCTTGGCTTTTCTTTCACGCATACCTTTTGTAACAATGAAATTATGGCAATTACCCTCACTTATCCCCAAATTGTAGAGTTTTTCAGGCATAATTCCTGTGATTTTTGCTCCAAATTGACAAGCACTTGAAGAAATTTCTCCCATCAGTCCCAAATTTGAACCGCCATAGATGATATTGTAGCTATTTTTCGCTAGTTTTTCACCCAATTCTTTTGCAACATCAAAATATTTCTTGTCTATGTTGTCACTTGCACTCGCAAATACGCAAATATTTTTTAAAACTTTCCCCATAATGTTATTCTAACACAGCTCTTTGCTTGTGTAAAATTTCTTCGATAAAACACTTGATTTTTTTAATTTTTTGGAGCATAATAGTCATGTAATTATATCTTTTATCGCGGGATAGAGCAGTCTGGTAGCTCGTCGGGCTCATAACCCGAAGGTCGTTGGTTCAAATCCAGCTCCCGCAACCAATTAAAATAAAGGCTTTTAGAGATTTCTGAAAGTCTTTTTTTATGCTAAAATGAGCAAAAGTTGCAAAAAAGTTGCATTTTTATTTTAGGAGTATGAATGAACAACCACGAAATTGATTTTTTGAAAAACAAAACATATATTGGAATTTTTTATTTACCTGACGATAAAGAAGTAATGGGGCAATTAATTTACCAAAAGAATAGTAATTTTGAGTTAAAATTATTCTCTGATTTCCCCTTAGACAAAGAGAAAGAAACAGCGATTCCATTCATATACGGCAAAATTCATGATGAACAATATGAGACATATTTTATAAGTTTAAAAGACTGTCATCTATTTATAAATTCTTTAGGTAGCTATGGTTATCAGTATCAAGTATTTTTTGATGTTGTATTATTTTCAAGACATCGTACTTTTGATTTTTCAAAAGATTCTATCAAGAGTATCAGTTTATTTTATAGTAATTGGAATGAATTTTGTTATCCTCAAGGATTTAAATCACATGCGCCATACATAAACAAAATGCTATCTTTTAGAGTTAAACCTAGTTTAAGAATCACCTTTAATCAGAATATATCAAGTCATTATTTACCAGAAAAGGGAATATTTGATTCAATATTTTGTTCTTCAAAGTTAAGTAATGAAGAAAAAAGTCTTATAGAAAAGCAATTAGAACAAACATTGGTTCCATATAAAGATAAAATAGGAATTAAAATACCTGACAAACATGATTGGCTTATTAATATTAATACTGTACAAAATATTGAAGATTTGTACCCAATAATTTATGACATTAAATCTTTATTAACCTGTTTAACATATGATTTTAGTACAAATATTGATAAAATAAGAATAGTATCAAACAATGGTGAAGAAAAATACGATTCTTCTTTTTTTATGCTGAAACATATTCATATAAGTGAAAGACGCTCTTTTTACCATCATCAATCAGCACCTTTTAAATTAAATACATTTACACAAAATGAATGGGCTACTATATTTAAGCATTTATTTAATAATAAAAATAAATTAAATAAATATTTCTTTATATTACTGCAAAATCATGCAGATAAAGTTATTACGGAATTTAGTCTGACAAATTATTTAACTTGTATTGATGCAATAGGCAATAGTAAAAAATACGGCAAAATTAAATATGAACTAGTCTTATCTAATTTTGCTTCTGAATTAAAAAAAGATGATAAAAATAAATTATTAAGTTTATTCAGAAAAGAACTAAAATTTGTTAAAGTAAAAAATGAACAAAAGAAGAAATCATGGGGACTTATAGGTTTAAAAATATCAGAATTACGTGCATTAACAGTTCATTTCAATGATAAAAACACTGAAACGGATATGTCCAAATGTATAGAAATATATAGAGTATTAGAGTTAATAATTATAGATTATATTTTTGAATGTTTACAAATAGAAAAAGAAAAGCGTGTTAAATACAAAGAACATTACATATCTAAAATATTAAGAGATTGCTAAATCTAAGTTCCAAATCTTCTAACTTCTTCTTGTGGCTCAATAGCTTGATTTACAATGCTGTTCAGCAAGTTTACACACTTGTCATTAACTTCCGGCAATAAGTGTGTGTATAAATCCATTGTCATAGTAATAGATGAATGCCCTAACTGATGTTGAACATATTTCATCGGGGCACCGTTTGCAAGAAG
>CAKUUG010000058.1 GCA_934692665.1 uncultured Candidatus Melainabacteria bacterium
CTTCTAAATTGCAACCTACAATGTGCTTGTCTTTTTCGTTTGCACCAAGAACAAAGTTTTTCATATTTTTTACTGTATTGTCAAAAATCACTCTAACTTTTGTTTTGTCGACATTTTTGTAAGAAATAAATCCTGCAGTCGAATTTAAGTGTTCTTTTATTTCGCTTTCTTCCATTGGACGAATTTCGATAGCATTAAGAGCGTTTAATAATTTTGTTTCTTCTACTTCTTTGTCGCCTCTAATCATAGCAATAACAGGTTTTGAATCTGCAATGTATGCAACTGCTTTTAAAATACAGTTTGCATTTATTTTCAAGAAATTTGCCAAATCTTCTATTGTTTTTATATTTGGAGTATCTATGATTCTTTCTTCTGTATACCCATAGTCAGCACCATTAGTTGATTCTTGTGGTAAAATCGAGATTGCATGGTTAGAATTTGCACTGTAGTCACATTTTTCACAATAGAATACATCATTTTCGCCAACTGCTGTATCTGTTAAAACCATATATTCATGAGAAACCGCACCGCCTATTGCTCCGCTATCTGATTGAACAGCTTTTGTTTCTAAACCACAACGATTAAATATGTTTGTATATGTTTGTGCCATGACTTTGTATTCTCTTTCCAAGTCTTCTTGACTCGTGTGGAAAGAGTATGCATCTTTCATAATGAATTCTCTACCTCTTAATAAGCCGAAACGAGGTCTTATTTCATCTCTGAATTTTGTTTGTATCTGATAAACATTTAAAGGTAGTTGTTTGTATGATTTTGCAACATCGGCAACAACGGATGTAACAACTTCTTCATGAGTTGGTGCAAGACACATTTCTATGTCGTGCCTATCTTTACATCTTAACAATTCTTTACCGTATTTTGACCATCTTCCTGATTTTTGCCAAACTTCTGCAGGTTGAACGAACGGCATAAGAAGTTCTTGAGCTCCTGAAGAATTCATTTCTTGTCTTACTATATTTGATATTTTTGTCAAAACCCTTTGTGCTAAAGGCATATATGTATAAATTCCGTTTGCAAGTTTTTTGATAAAACCGGCACGAACAAGAAGTTTGTGCGAAATAGCCTCTGCATCATTTGGAAATTCTCTTAGTGTTTGTACAAACAGTTTTGACATTTTCATAGTTGTTTTTTCTCCTGTTTTTAAAATTTTTATTGATTTAATTTTAGACCAAAAATTAAAATATTGCACATGTTTGAAAAAATATATAAGATATTGTATATGGATATTTTTAACATAATTAGTATTAATATAGTTTTTTTGCCTTTGATTTTTGGTCTGTTTTTGCTTTTTTGCAGAATAAGACTGGTTTTGGTCAATAAAAAACTTCTTGATTACGGTTTGTTTGTAATAAATTTGCTGAATTTTGTTTTGTGTTCTATATTAGCAATTTTTGTTTATTTTAAAAAACTAACACTTGATTTTGGATATAAAATATCGGATTTTTTAAATATAGAATTGATATACGGCATTAATGTCGACAAGAGAAATATTTTTATATTATTTTTTGCTGCATTATTTTACTTTTTGATTAGTTGCTATCTTGTAAGATTTTTTAAAACAAAAAAACAATTTTTATTTACAAAACAAAGATACTATATTTTGCTTTCTTTTTTGATTTTTGTAACATATTCTTTTATCTGTTCAAATAATCTTTTATTATCTATGATTTTTGGGGCAGTTGGTACTTTTATTCTTTTTGTTTTTGCGTATTTTGATATTTTTAAAACCGGTGCAAACTACAATATAATTCGCTTCTTAAGGTTGAACTTTATAAGCGATTTTTGTTTTTTTGCAGCATTTCTCGTGTTTTTTAGATATGCCGTTTTTTTAAAAAATTCTATTCAGACAACTGCAATTAATTATTCTGATTTGAATCTTTTTCTATTAAATCTTATGCCAAAAACCAATTCGCCTTTTGAATACAAAATTGCAATAATTTCCATTTTGATTGCTGTTTTTACAAGACTGAGCATTTTTCCTTTTAACTGTTATTATAGTTTTTTGGCCAATTCTTCAAGAGCTTTTTATTTGCCTGTAATTATTTGTGCTAATAACTTTATAGGAGTTATGCTATATTTGAATATTATTCAAGTATTCAATTTTTTCCCAAAGATTAATTTTGCAATCTATGTTTTTGCTATTTTATCTGTATTGTATTCGGCTATTTCTTTATTGTTTGAAAAAAATATAAAAATAGTCTTTGGATATTTGATTTCTATTTTAAATTCTTTGTTTATCGTTGGCATATTGTTTTTTGAAAAAACGATATATGTGTATTTTTGTTGTTTATCAATTTTGCTTGTTATTTTGTTTAAGCTGTTTTCGATGGATAAAGTAAACTTCAAAAGAAGACTAATAAACAAAAACAAAGGTTTTTATTTAGAAAAATTACACATAATATTTTTTGAAACCTTTCCTATAAAAATAGCTAATCTGTTTTTGTTTTTGAACAAAAATGTATTAGGACTTATTTTTAAAATGTTATACAAAATTTTGAATTTACTTGTTGGAATTTTAGCGATTAGGCACATAAAAGCATCCAGATTTAATATAATAAGAAATATATTTTTGGTTTTTGCTTTGTTTATAATTCTTACAATTATAATTATTTTATTTGGAGGAGCGGATTTTGGATAAAATTGCATACGCTGATGTATTTCGGATTGTTTATTTATTAGCTCCGTTTTTTGCTGTTTTTGTAATGGCTGTTTTTAAAAACATAAAAAATCCTCTCTATATAAGAAGAATTTCCAGAGCGTTTTTTTGTTTTGAAGCTATTTTGTTTTTTGTTGCAGATTTTTTTGCAACAAATTCTGATTTTTATATCAAAAATCTTCATTTCGCAATTAATTTGCAAGACAAAATATTGATTTATGTATCAGTTTTCTGCTTTTTGGTATTTGTAAATTTTTCAAAAACATTTGTCAAATTTGCTAAAAAACAATTTTATCTTATTTTGATTTTGTTGTTCGGTGTTTTAAATTTGTTTGTTGTATCTGACAACATAAACGTTTCTGTTGTATTTTTGTTTTGGCTTATTTTGGTTAAATTTTTGATTTCTAATATTGCACAAAAAGACAACATTGATAAACGAGAACTAAAGAAACACTGTGCATTGGATTTTGTTTGTTATTTTGTTGGAATTGCACTAATTGGCTATGATTTTTTAAGATATTTTATTCTTAACAGCATTCCTTTTGAATTTTCTAATGTTTCTGAATATTTTAGTCGTATAGATGATTTCACTGTTAGCGTTGCTTTTTTGGGATTTTTGGTTTTGATTTTTGGTCAATTAGGTTTTTTAAATATATTTAATAAATACAACAAAACCTACACAAAACTCCCTCTCTATAATATTTCAATATGCACTTTTGTGCAGTTTGTTGTAGGTATTTCATTGTTATTTAAAGTGTACGATAGTTTTTCTTGTTTGTTTTATCAATACCAAAATCAAATAAGCATCTTTATTTTGGTTGTAGTACTTTATAATACAATTATTTCTTTCAAGCAAAACAATTTGTTTTATTGTATAAATTCAGTTTTTATCGCAAATATTTTTATTGGAATTTTTAGTGCTTTTGCATTCGACAAAATTGATAGTTCGTTTGCTTTTTATTATTTTGTTGTACTTATTGTGTCTTATATTCCGGTATTGCTCGTTTTTGCATATTTAGAAAATATATTTAAAACAAAATGTATCGAAGATTACAAAAGAATCAATGACAAAACAAATATCATTCAATTTAATATATTATTCTTTTTATTGAATTTTGCAAAAATGCCAATTTCTTCAAATTTTCTTTCGTTTTTGGTCATGTTTTTAGCAATAAATTCTATAGAATATAACAATATATTCCTAAAATCGCTTCCTTGCGTTTTTTTGGTGTGTGTTGTTTTGCTTGGAATATGTGTTCTTAATTTGGTGTACAAAATTTTAATTGAACCTGTAGAAAGTGACAAAAACAGACATTTGTTCTTGAATCATCAAAAAGTGACGTTTGCATCATTTTTTATTGTTTTGTATGTTTTGCTTTTTGCGATTCAAAGTTTTATGAATAATTTTAAAGTGTAATTGTAGTTTTAATGAAAGTATCAATATGGAAAACATTATCAATATAATAAACAATTCAAATATTTTGCAGAATACTCCTTTTTTTGGATGCGAAGTTGTTTTGTTGTTTGCCTTTTTTGTGAATATGTTGTTGTTTTTGTTTTGCAAAAGAAAATCGAATACAAAAAAACTATCTGATTTCATTGTTGCTATTGGTTTTTCAATAAATATTTTGATGTGTGCTTTTATGTATTTTTTGAATACAAATAATTGTCAATTTAAAACATATTTGAGCGATTTTTTGTATTTAAATTCAGAAGAAATGTTATTAAAAGCTGTTATTAATGCTGCGCTTTTAATGTTTTTATTTATGAATTTCAAAACAATCAGACAAACTTTTTTAAAAACACCTTTAATTAATGCAAATTTGTGCATGATTGGATTGTTTTCTTGTTTAATGGTACAAATAAACAACGATATTTTGACATTTTTCTTTTTGGATTTGGTTGTCTTTTTTATATATAAATATGCTTCTTTAATAAAACCAAAAAAAGACAAATTCTTTTCGTCTGATTTTTTGCTATTAAACGTAATTTCGAGCGTTATTTTTTATTTGACGATAATAATCCTCAAATTTAATGATTCTGATTCGCAAATTACAATTTTAAACACTGTATTATTTTTGGCATATTTTTTGAAATTGGGTATTTTCCCGGGGGTAAATTATTTTTCTATTTCAAATCACAAAAAAAATCTTCCATATTTAACTTTGTTGTCTGTGTATTTGCCGTTTTTGGGTGTTGTTGGGTTGGTAAAAATATTTAATAGCACCATTTTAGCTAGCGACATATTTATTATGATAAGCATTGTATTTTTATCTTTAGCTTTGTTTAGCGTTCTTATATTGACTCTGAAAACAAAAAATGCTCCAAAATTTTTTGCAGGCGTTGGGGTGTTTTTTAGTATTTTTGTTGCGATTAATTTTCTTGTTTCTATGAATCCTTATTTTAGTTTAAAATTAGCGTCTTTGTATATGTCTATAATGCTTTCTATGTTTTCTCTACTTATGATATTTAAAATAAATAACAAACAAGAAAAGCTATATTTCAGTGCTTTTCGAGGCGTTTTTTTGAAAAATAGAATGTATGCTTTTTTTCTTTCTTTAAATATATTGTTTTTGTTTTCTGTTATTCCTAGTGCTTTAATGACAAATTCTCTGTTTGCTTTAAAAAACATATATTCTTGTGACAGATTTGGCTATATAGTATCTTTTGTTTTTGTATTTTGTTATTTATTGCTTTTGTTGAAATCGTTTGATTTGGTATTAAATTGCTATAATTTTGACAAAAATTCAAAAGTAAAGGCCTTTACAAAAAAGACAACATCGAATTATGCTGTCTTTTTTATGGTTATATTGTTTTTAGTATTTGTTTTGATTATAGATTTTCTACACTATACGGGTCGTTAAATTTGTTTGCATATTCAGGTACATCATCGTTCCAAGTATTTGTGAATTGGATTTGATGTTCGCCAAAATTTCCGTCATCTTGCAATGGGTCAAAGTAGTTTTTAATTGCAGTATAAGAACGACCAAGTGCGTTTTTACCTGTTTTTTTAGTGTATCCGGAAATTGATTTTGCGTTTTTGCCTCTGTTTAATTTGGTTGCTGTGTCAACTGATTGTATAGTGCTTTCTGAAAATCCTTGTGCTCTTAGGACATCGATTTTTTGCATTGTGCCTTCTTCATAATATGCAAAAGACATTCCGGTTGTACATAAAGCTAAACATAAAGTAATTGCAAATTTTTTCATTAAATTATCCTCAAAAATATAAACATCTTACTAATTATTATATATTATAT
>CAKUUG010000059.1 GCA_934692665.1 uncultured Candidatus Melainabacteria bacterium
ACCCATCTGAAGACCGAGCTTTTTTGCTTCATTAGAGCGAGAAACAACACACCCGTCATTGTTTGACAAAACACAAACAGGCTTCCCTAAAAGCTCAGGTTTTAGAAGCCTTTCGCAAGAAACAAAAAAATTGTTACAATCAACAAGTGCTATTACTCTTTTTTTCTTTTTCAAAGTCAAAATCTCCTAACGTTTCCGATTGCAACACCAAAAACGCTCAAAGAAAATTTCGGTCTCAATATAGGGTAGTTCTCATTTTCCGGTTTCAGATAGTAGCCTTTTGAATCTTTTTTGTAGGTTTTTAAAGTAAATTCGTTATCTATTATTGCAAGAACAACGTCATCTATTTTTGCTTCTTGTGTTTTTTTGATAACAATATAATCACCATCCAATATTCCAATATTACACATAGAATCGCCTGATACCCTAAAAACAAAAGTAGAAGGGGAATTTATGTTCAACAATTCATCCATAGAAATACGTTTTTCGATTTTGTCATCCATAATAGAAGCAAAACCTGCTTTTACATAAGAAGAAACCAACTTCGCACCAAAAATATCGTTGTTTATATACAAATTTCCATTAATAGAAAGTACGATATTTTTATTTTTTAAAACTTCAAAATATTGCTTAATTGAATTTTTAGATTTAAAATTCAAGTCATTTTTTATTTGCTCATAACTTGGAAGTGCAAGATTTTTGTATTCTTGTTTTAATTTTTCAAGAAAATCTTTTTGTTTTGTAGTTAAAGTTTCCATAACAATATTATGTACACATGTACATAAAAAGTCAAATTATTTTATTTTGTAGCCTTGGATGAATTTTTTTGGCAAATATTCGCCCAAAGTAATCACAAGCACTCTTTCATCAAAATTCAATATCAAAAGAGTGCTGTTTTGTGCATATTTTTGTCTTATTCTGCCCAGTGTTTTTATTGAGACAATTTTGTCTAAATATTTTATATTTTCATTTTTTGCATATTCATCACCAAAATAAGAAATTGCTCGTATTTTCAAATCTTTTTCAATGCTTCTGGCTTTATATACGCAAGCCTCTAATGGTTCAACGTGCCATCTTTTTGTCCAGTCGGCTTTGCTTTTTGAGTATATATTTTCATCAGTCAGAATTGTGCAAGCTATATTTTGGTTTGAAATATTAGTCATTGTGTTGCTTTTGTATGTATCAAACGATGTTTTTAACAATTTGCAGATATCTTCATTAGAAATTTTCTTTTCTTGCATAACTCCTTTTGCACTGGCAGAAGAAAGTATTTCTTTGTTTGGCGAATAAACATTTGATGTAATAAAATCTTTATAAGGCAACAATTCGCACAATTTTGTAGCACGAACAAAAACCCCTAGTTCGTCATTCTTTTCAAAAGAAAAAATTGTCGTATTATCATCAAAACAACGATTTGTATTAAGCCAAGACAAACAATCCTCGCAAGGTACAGCTGTTTTTGTCATGTTTTCAAATTTTATACTTTGTGCCATACAAAGGTATTTTATTTTGAAAACAAACTCATTGGAATCGCTTTTTGAAAACCTGATTAATGCATCATTATAGGCAGAAAGTATAGCACTTCTTTCGCCGCAAATTGAAGAAATATCGTTTCTTGTATTGTTAAAATTTGTACCTATTGACCAGTATCCGTCATACGTACAAGCATTTGTCGCAAAGCCTCTGCCTGTAATATTTCCAGCTTTTACATTGATAAGAGCCAATTCATGAGCTTCTAAAAGTTTTTGAAGTATTGTAACTTTTTCAGTATTGTCGATTTCAAAATCAATTTCTGATACAAAAGGAATTTTAAAAACATCTATCCCATATTTTTTAAAAAGATAAGAAACTTCTTTAGTATTTTGTGTATTGTTTAGCATAAATTTTGTCGTTAACTCACTAAGATAAATTTGTTTGTAATATATTAAAACCGCAAAAAAATTTTTTTTGCAAGTATCTCAACAAAATTATACAATCCCTCTAAAGTTGTAAGCAAATGCTTACAACAAGGATTGATAATTTTCCTCTTATTGTGCGACAAAAACAACACAAAACCCAATATCTGGTAACCGTCTAACTAAACTTTAATACTCGAATTTAACCAATAAATGACCTTTTTCTTATAGACTGCTAAACCACCAACTCCTTTCAAAAGCTTATGTTTAACTCCTGTAACATGTATAATTTAAACTGATTGAATGTCAGATGCAAGAAAATGAAATGTTACAAAAAATTTACAATCGGTCATAGTTAAGAATAATATGTTAAAATTCAACTTTACATTCTTAACATTTTAACATTTGGTTGACAAGGCAAAAAAACAAAGTATTAGTAGTTTTTCAACATGTTTTTTGATGAAATGCAACTATAACTTTACAAAATAAAATATTAAAGAAATTCCTGCCCCAACTAACATGTAGTATATAGGATTGCGACTAAATTTAAAAGTCATAAGATAGAGAAAAACCAATATTGCAAGGGCTTTTAGGTCTAGGGAATGTATAGAAAAACGACCATTAAAAACCATAGAATAAATTAGTTTTACGGCAACAAAAGAAATTAAAGCACAGCTTGTAGGTCTTAAGACATATAAAATAGATTTTACATATTCGTTTTCACAAAATTTTCTATACAAACGAAAAACTTGCGTCGTAATAACTATCATCGGAACAACAAGCCCAATCCCTGCAATAATGGCACCCAAAATACCAAGAGTCTTTAGTCCTGCAAATGTTGACATATTAAAACCGATGGGCCCTGGGGTTAAACCGGATATAGCAATCATTTGTGTCAATTCTACATTAGAAAACCAGTGGTGGACTTCTGAAATTCTGTACAAAAAAGGTAAAGAAGCGTACCCGCCGCCAAAAGTAAACAATCCGACTTTAAAAAATTCAAAAAACAACAACAGACTAGTTTTTAGCATTTTTCATTCCTTTTATTTTTTGAATAATTACACCAAGCAAAATTGAAAACAGTATCAAAACAACGGGGCTTATTTTTAAAATTGATAAAAATAAAATAAATAAAAACCAAAAAATCGTAAAACCATCTACAATGCTTTTTTTCCAAATGTCTTTTAGTGCAAGATATATCAATACTATGACTGACAAATTCACACCCCAAAAAATAGCATCTATAAAAGGAATATTGATGATTTTTTCAATTAAGTTTGCAATTATAACAATAGACAGAAATGGGGACAACGTCATTGCAAAAAGCGATGTCAGAGCTCCTTTGAATTTTTTTAGTTTGTACCCGACAAGAATCGCCATATTTACTGCAATAATTCCTGATAAACACTGACTAACACAGTAATAATCGCAAACTTCATCATCAGTGAGCCAGTTTCTTTTTTCAACAAGTTCATCTTTCATAATCGGAATAATTACATAACCACCACCTAAAAGAATTACGCCAATTTTGAAAAACGCTTTAAATATATTAAATAAAGTAGCCCTCTCCATATTTTTTATTTTATATTAAAAATTATTTATAATATAGTATTTTTATGTTTATTTATGGAAACAAAAAATTTACCAATTCGATAAAAACAATAAAAGCCTTTAATAATACTGAATTTTTCAATGCATTAAAAGAAATTCAAAAGCTTCAGAATGATTTTTATCTAGTTGGATATATTTCTTATCAAGCAAAAGATATTTTTTTAGGCAAAACAATATCCACGGTTTCGCCTTTGTTGTATTTTGAAGTTTGCAAAAGTTATGAAGATTTTGAAATGCCAAAAGAAAAAATTGCAAATTTATTCATAAAAGAAAACATTGATTTTGAAAAATATTCTATTTCTATTGAAAAAATAAAAGAATACATTAAACAAGGCACAACTTACGAAGTAAATTATACTTTTTCTAACAATGTTTTTTGCGATACGGACGGATACAATTTGTTTTCAAATTTAATTCAAAAACAAAAAACACCTTATTGTGCATATATAAAAAATGAATTCGACGAAATTTTGTCTTTTTCTCCTGAATTGTTTTTCAGAATCGAAAACAACAAAATCACAACAAAACCAATGAAAGGAACAGTAAAAAGAGAAGGAAAAGACGAAGAAGAAATAAATTTCTTAAAAACAGATGCAAAAAATCTCGCAGAAAATACAATGATTGTTGATTTGATTAGAAATGATTTGTCAAAAATAAAGTCATCATCCAATATAAAAGCAGAAAAATTATTCGAAGTCGAAACTCACAAAACTCTACATCAAATGACTTCAACCATCAGTGCAAAAATATCCGAATTTGATTTTTTGGATATTTTGTATTGTCTTTTTCCATGCGGGTCTATAACAGGTGCTCCAAAAATTTCTACAATGGAAATTATTGACAAATTAGAAAATTATAAAAGAAACATATATTGTGGAATGATTGGCTATTTATATAAAAATGAATGCAATTTTTCAGTCCCTATAAGAATATTAGAAAGAAAAATTCAAGAAAACTTTTTTACCTTTTCACAAGGTGGTGCAATAGTAATAAAATCAGACACAAAAGACGAGTGGGAAGAATGTAAAACAAAAAAATTATTTTTGGGTGATTCTATTGATTTTGATTTGATAGAAACTATACTAATAAAAAACAACACGCCGCAGTTGTATTTTGAACATTTGAAACGTTTAAACGATTCTTGTAAAACTTTTGGCTTCAAATTTAACAACGATTTGTTTGATGAAAAATTTTTAAACAACAAAATCGCAAGAATTGTTTTAAAACATTCAGGCGAATACGAAATTCAATACAGGGATTTCGACTTAATAAAAACAAACAAAATACAGATTTCAAAAACAAAGTTGTATTCAAAAAACTCATTTTTATTTCACAAAACAACTTTTAAACCATGGTATCTTGAAAGTTATGAAAAAATAAAAAGAGGTGAAATTTTTGATACAATTTTTTTGAATGAAAAAGGCGAATTGACAGAAGGTTCAAGAAGCAATATTTTATTAGAAATCAATGGAACATTATACACGCCACCTGTTGAGTGCGGTTTGTTAAATGGGGTTTTTCGGCAGAAATTGTTAAATGAAAACAAAATAAAAGAAAAAATATTAAAATATGATGATATTTTCAAAGCTCAAAAAATATACTTAATAAATTCAATACGTGGAATAGTGGAAGTAAAATTATGATAATAATAGATAACTATGATTCTTTTACGTACAATATTGTTGAATATTTTAAAATTTTAGGAAAAAATCCTGTTGTTTACAAAAATGATGAAATCACAATAAATGAATTGAAAAACAAAAATTTCGGCTCTATTGTTATTTCTCCAGGGCCAAATTCTCCAAACGAAGCCGGAATAAGTCTTGATGTTATTGATTATTTTAAAGATACAAAAAAAATCTTAGGCGTGTGTCTTGGTCATCAAGCAATAGCTCAATATTTTGGCTCAAAAATTATAAAAACAGAACCCTGCCATGGGCTTACATCTGAAATTTTCTTTAAAAAAAACGAAAAACTTTTTTCAGGATTTAAACAAGGTTTTTTGGCAACCAGATACCATTCTTTGGTTGT
>CAKUUG010000060.1 GCA_934692665.1 uncultured Candidatus Melainabacteria bacterium
GGGTTAATTGCTTTTGACATTTTTTGATATTCATCATTATTGTTTAATAATTCTTGGACAGTATTAACAATTTTTTCTTTATTTGTTCCAACCAATTTTACGCCACCATATTCAATGGCTTCCGGTCTTTCTGTTTCTTCTCTCAATACCAAAACAGGAACGCCAAGAGCTGGTGCTTCTTCTTGCACGCCACCTGAATCAGTTAAAATAATATGAGCTTTTTTCATCAATGTACAAAATGGAAGATAATCCAAAGGCTCGATTAATTTAACTCTTTCAATGTTTTCCAATATTGGTTTTACCGTATTTCTGACATTTGGATTCAAATGCAGAGGATAAACCACTTGGATATCTTTGTTTTTTTCAACCAATTCTTTTATTGCAAAACAAATATTTTTCAAAGGTTCGCCAAAATTTTCACGCCTATGAGAAGTTAACAATATTGTTTTTAGATTTTCATTCAAACCAATAAAATCAAGATTGCATTCTTTGTTGTTTATTACATACAAAAGTGCGTCTATAACTGTATTTCCGGTTTTTATTATACCATTTTTTATTGAAGAATTTTTTAAATTTTCACAAGACTTATCCGTTGGACAAAACATTAAATCACTAACCGAATCAACAATTACACGATTAATCTCTTCCGGAAAAGGATAGTTTTTGTCAAAAGTACGAAGTCCGGCCTCAACGTGTCCTATTTTTATTCTTGAATAAAAAGCACTCAAAGCACTTATGCCAGCTGTTGTTGTGTCTCCATGGACTAAAACCATATTCGGTTTTTCTTTTTCAAAAACTTCTTTAGTTTTTAGCAAAATATCAGAAGACAAATTCCACAAATCCTGATTTGGCTTCATCAAATTCAAATCATAATCCGGCACAACATTAAACAATTCCAATACGCTATCCAACATCTGTCTATGTTGAGCAGTGACTACAGTCAAAACTTCAAATTTAGCGTTTTCATTTAGTTTTTTAACCAAAGGACACATTTTTATCGCCTCGGGACGTGTGCCAAAAACCAGCATTATTTTTATTTTTTTATCCATAGAAACTATTTTACACTAACATTTCAATTTTTCAATTAATTTGCAAGATTAGTTTTTCATAATAAAATTAAACTATGGATAAAGCGGAAATTAAAAACAGAATAGAGGATTTAAGAAAGACAATCAACATAAATTCCTACAAATACTATGTAGAAGATAACCCCATACTGGAAGATTGGGAATATGATGAATTATTTCGAGAATTAAAAACTTTGGAAGAAAAAAATCCGGAATTCATTACATCTGATTCGCCTACACAAAGAGTAGGAGGAATTTCGGAAAAATTTGAACAAGTTCCGCACAAAGTCAGATTGTACAGTCTAGACAACTCTAACAACTATGATGAACTAAAATCTTGGTACAATAGGGTTTTAAAGGATGTTGGAGAAACAAAAGACAACCAATTGGCCTTGTTTTCAAATAAAACAGATGATGTAGAATTAGCCTGCGAATTAAAGATAGATGGTCTTGCTATCAGTCTGATATACAAAAAAGGTAAATTCATACAAGGGCTCACCAGAGGCGATGGTATCATTGGGGAAGATATTACAAACAATCTAAAAACCATAAAATCTATCCCTTTAAAGTTATTTGAAGAAGTAGATATAGAAGTTAGGGGTGAAATTTATATGCCCATCACTTCTTTTGACAAATTAAACAAAAAACAAATCGAACAAAACCAAAAAACTTTTGCAAATCCCAGAAATGCTGCAGCAGGTTCAATTCGCCAACTTGACCCTAAAATACCTGCCGGTCGTGATTTGTCTATTTTTGTTTATTCTGCTATTTTGGACAAAAATTCTAAAATAAAATCCCACACAGAAGCAATGGACTACTGTAAAAAATTGGGTTTTAAAGTAAACAACTACAAAATTTGCAAAAATATTGAAGAAGCTATTGATTTTTGCGAAAACATTAAAGAAACAAGAAAAACTTTGAATTATGCAACAGATGGCGTTGTTATAAAAGTAAACGATTTTTCAAAACAAAACGAATTGGGTTTTACTGCCCGTGCCCCAAAATGGGCTACGGCCTTTAAATTTCCTCCGGAAGAAGCCTGGACAAAATTGATTGATGTTGATTTTAGTGTAGGAAGACTGGGTGTAATAACCCCTGTTGCGGTACTTGAACCTGTAAACCTTTCAGGAAGTGTTGTTTCAAGAGCTTCTATGTACAATTTTGACGAAATAGAAAGACTAAACATTTCAATAAATGATGAAGTCTTAATAAAAAAAGCCGCAGAAATTATTCCAAAAGTAGTAAAATCCAGAAAAACAGATATTTCAAAAGCAATAAAATTGCCGGAATTTTGTCCTTCATGTGGTACAAAATTAATAGATGTAGAAGGCGAAGTTGCAAAATACTGTCCGAACAAAAACAACTGCCCTGCTCAAATAAAAGGCAGAATAGAATATTTTGCTTCAAAACAAGCAATGGACATAGATGGTTTTGGCGAATCTATTGTTGACCAATTGGTAGATAAAAAATATGTTTACAACATTTCTGATATATATAAATTAACAAAAGCTCAACTCTTGAACTTGAATCTAATCAAAACAAAATCAGCAAACAACTTATTGAATGCAATAGAAAAATCAAAAAATTGTTTGTTTTCAAAATTCATAAATGCTCTTGGCATAAAACTTGTTGGAAAAGAATCGAGCGACATTTTGGCACAAAATTTCAAAGACATAGAAGAACTAAAAAATGCTAAATACGAAGATTTGAAAGAAATTTTGGGCATTGGCGAAAAAATGGCAAAAAATATTTTTGATTACTTTCAAGACGAAACAAATATAAAAATAATAGACGAAATGCTGCTTTTAGGTCTAAATATAAAAAACAAATACAATGGCGTTCAAGATTTAAGATTAAAAGGTAAAAGCTTCGTTATAACAGGGACTTTAGAAAATTTATCCAGAGAAGAAGCACAAAGCAAGCTAAAAGAATTGGGGGCAAAAACTCCAAATAGCGTCTCTAAAAAAACAGATTTTGTAGTTGTGGGTGATTCTCCGGGATCAAAAGCAACAAAAGCGAGAGAATTAGGAATTACGATACTTTCTGAAAAAGAATTGGTTAAGATACTAGAAGGAGAAAATTATGTTTAAAAAAATTTTTGTTATTTTAATATCATTATTTTTCATTCCGGCTTTTGCAGATATGGAATCAACAGTTTCCGTTGATACAAGAATTTCAAAATCATACACGCCTGACACCGTAAAAATCACTTTTTATGTAGAAAATTCAGGTTTAAATATTAATGATATCAAGCAAAAAAATGACAAAATCGTAAACGATGCAACAACAAAACTAAAATCAAAATTAAACACAAATGAAACAATAACAACAATTGCATACAGTATCAATAATATCTATTCATACAAAGACAAAGTTCGTATTTTCCAAAAATATGAAGTTAAAAATGGCTTTGAGGTAAAATTGAAAGATTTGAATAAAGTTTCAGAAGTAATAAAAATTGCAACAGATGCAGGCGTAAACAGAGTTGACAACTTGAACTTTTATTTAGAAAACAATGAAAAAAACTGTAACGACTTGTTAATTCAAGCAACAAAAAATGCTAAAGCAAGAGCGGAAATTGTAGCAGCGGCTGCAGGCAGCAGTGTTTTAAAAGTAAAATCAATCAACCCATACTGCAATACAAATTCTTCAACTCCAAGAGTTTTCTACAACAAAATGATGTTATCTTCATCTGATGCAATGGGAGAATCAGCTCCTGCACCACAAGTCATAGAAGCAGGTTCAATCAATATTTCAGCTTCTGTTAATATGACATATTACCTAAAATAGTATATAATAAAATTTTCTTGCTTTTTTTTATTTATAATGTTATTTTAGTAATAACAAAGTACTAATGGAGCAACTCTTTTTGAGTTTTAAGTTTATTGTACTTTAGCAATATAAATTAATTTGTCGTGGATTATTCGTGAAATATACATTTAGTAATAAATACCTGAAAGATAATTCAAAACCCGGTTCATACAGGCGTGGTTATGAAACATATCAGAACGGAATGGTTGAAGAAGTAAAATTCAACGAAAATATTGTTCGTGCAAAAGTTAAAGGAAATTTTAAATCTCATTACGAAACAGGGATAAAATTTACAAAGGGCGAAGCAAGACCTACTTGTAATTGCCCTTTGGAAGAACCTTGGTGTAAACATGCAATAGCTTTGGGATTTTATTCATTAAAAAATCACTTTTGGGAAGAATTTTTGTATGAAAAAATGAACATCGAGCCTAATCTCGTTGATGAAGATTTGCCTATGAATCCAGACCCACAAGGTGATTTCATATTTCACTTTAACCCGAAACGTCGTCAAAATTTCTTCTCTATTCTTGTAATGAATAGGCACACAAAAAAAGTAATTAGGGATTTAGAAGCTGTTTTCAAACAAATAATTTTAAGACAAAGAGAAGAAGAAAACTTCCAACTCAACAATTCTCAAAAACTGGAAGTCTTAATGTTTAAGATGCTTCTTAGTCAATCCAGACTTGATAAAAAATCAGGTTGGTACGATGTACAAATAAACAAATTTGACGAATTTTTCAAAATGCTATCCAAAATGGATGATGTAATTGATGCCAAAACCCATCAAAAAATAAAATTCTCAGATTCGATTTGGAATTTATGTTTAGATGTCAATGTTTCTTTTGTAGGCAATATTTTGCTCAGTTTGTATTGGAAAAGAAACGACATAGATGAAATTTACCCGTTTGAAGAAGTAAGATATTTTTCAAGACAGCTAAAATGGGGCAGATACAAAGATGTAATTTTTCAAACGGATGCATCAGTCAGCGTGATTCCGCAAAATCTCACAAAAGCAAGTTTTTCAGATATAAAAGATGCTGATGGCGGAAAATTCGTTTACGAAGAATTGCCAAAATTAAAAGAAGTTATGACAGTAAATATGTCAGAAGAAATGGAAAAACTGACATTTGAAAAAAGACCACCTATTTGTGTTGTAGAATTGGGGGTTGATTATGACCAGTCATTGAAAGCTTCTTTAGAGTTTGAATATGATGGAGTCAGAGTTCCATACCAAAAACAATTCAAAAGTCCTTATGTCACAATAAAAGACCCATCAAAAGATCTTTTGTATTGGATTAAAAGAGATATGGAATTTGAACAGGCTGCATACAGAATGCTTCTTGCTTGTCGCTTTGCACCGGTTCAATCAAACAACCTTGCACTCGATAAAGAATATGCTATTGATTTTTACAATTATTACATTTCAAAAGCAGGAGATGGGTGGAAATTTATCGAAAAAGACGATTTATCTTTCTATAAGTTAAATAAAAAAGGCTTGAAATTAATAGCAGATATAGAT
>CAKUUG010000061.1 GCA_934692665.1 uncultured Candidatus Melainabacteria bacterium
ACCGTGCTTCAATCTGCTTGTAAAGGTTGTAAAACAAACAGAATCTATGTAACAGATTTGTGTCAAGGTTGCGTTGCAAGACCATGCCAGTCTGCTTGCAAATTGGGTGCAATATCAATAAAAGACGGTCATTCTGTGATAGACGACGAAAAATGTAAAAAATGTCAAATGTGCGTAAAAGCTTGTCCATACAATGCTATTGTTAAAGTTTCAGTACCTTGTGAAGATTCTTGTCCTGTTGGTGCAATTCACAAAGACCAAACAGGATTTGCTTCTATCGATTTTGAAAAATGTATAAGCTGCGGCAAATGTATCAGTTCTTGTCCTTTTGGTGCGGTTCATGAAAAAAGTCAAATCATTGATATTTTGAAAGCAATAAAAAATGGAAAAAAAGTTGTAGGGCTTGTTGCTCCGGCTATAATGGGGCAATTCAGAGGAAATGCTTATCAACTAAAAACTGCAATGTTAAAAGCAGGATTTACTGATGTTTTTGAAGTTGCAAAAGGTGCAGATATTACAACAAAATCTGAAGCAAAAGAATTTATAGAAAGAATGGAAAAAGGTGACAACTTTATGACAACATCTTGTTGTGCTGGTTATAATCAATTAATCAAAAAACACTTAAACGAAATAAAACCTTATGTTTCAGACACAAAAACCCCTCTTTACTATACAGCTGAATTTGTAAAAAAAGTAAATCCTGAATTTGTAACGGTATTCATAAGTCCTTGTGTTGCAAAACGTGCAGAAGGTTTTGAAGACAATAATGTTGATTTTGTTATGAGTGCAGAAGAATTAGGTGCTTTATTTATGGCACATAAAATCGAAGTTTCAGAATGCGAAGAAACAAAATTCGATTCAGAATCATCAAAACAAGCAAGAAACTTTGGTGTAACAGGTGGTGTTGCGGGTGCTGTTAAAGCTGCACTAAAAAATGACGAAGCAGTAAAATCTCTTGTGATAGATGGTTTGAACAAAGATTCTATTAAACAACTCAAAAAATTTGCAACATCAGGCGTTTGCGAAGGCGGATGTAATATGATAGAAGTTATGTGTTGCGAAGGTGGTTGTGTTGCAGGAAATTCAACAATAAACAACACAAGAACAGCACAAAAACTAATAAAAGAACTTCTTGACAATAGTGAAGACATTTCAAAAGACGTTGAATAGTAACAAAATAAAATACTCATAAAACAAAAGGCATAAAAATATTTTTATGCCTTTTTAAATTCAATTTTTTATTTAGATAAATTAAAAATATCGAAAAAATTCCTTTTTCTGTAATTTGTTATTGTGTCATAAGTCAAAATTGTGTTTTTATCAAACATTTTGTATGCAACAAGAAAAGCATTTGCCGTATCAATGGATGTAAAGCTTGGGATACAGTACATTTGGGCTATTGTTCTTATTTGAAAACCTGCATTTTGAGAATTTTTCCCTGTTGTTGGTGTATTGATAATAAAGCTTAAACGTCCGTCTTTCATACGTTTTTGGAGTTTGTCTATCATAAATTTTTGAATCATTTTAGATGGAATTCCATTTTGCTCCAAAAACTTGTGCGTTCCCCAAGTCGCCATTATAAAGAAGCCTTGTTTGAAGAGCTTTTTCACCATAGGGAGAGCTGATTTTTTGCAATGGTCATTTAATGAAACCAAAACTCTTTGTTTTGCTTTGCTGAATTTAAAACCACCAGCCAAAAATGCTTTGTAGAGAGCTTTTTTGTATGTTGTATCAATACCCAAAACTTCGCCTGTTGATTTCATTTCAGGAGCTAGTGCAGGGTCGATTCTGTTTAATTTTTGCCAAGAAAATATAGGCATTTTTACACAAACGAGATTTGACTTTTTATACAAGCCAACCCCAAAACCCGCTCTTTTTACTGATTTTCCAAGTATTGTGCTTACTGCAATATTCACCATCGGAATACCTGTGACTTTGCTCATGATAGGCACAGTTCTTGAAGCTCTTGGGTTTACTTCTATTACATAAACTTTGTCGTCTTTTATGATGAATTGTATATTTAAAAGCCCTTTGATGTTCAATTTTCTTGCGATTTTTGTTGTATATTTAACAAGAATTTTTTCATTTTTTCGAGAAATATTTTGAGAAGGGTAAATAGACATAGAATCGCCACTATGTACACCGGCTTTTTCTATATGTTCACAAATCCCCGGAATCAAAACATTTCTGCCGTCGGAAATTGCATCTAATTCAACTTCCATACCTTCTATATATTGATCAATTAATACAGGGTGTTCGTTTGAAAACTTAAATGCTTCTGTAATGTATGTAATTAATTCTTCGTCATTGTATACAACCTGCATTCCACGTCCACCAATAACATAGCTGGGGCGAACCAGAACAGGATACCCTAGGGTTTTTACGGTACTAAGAGCTTCAGCAGCCGTTGTAACTGCTTGTCCTTTTGGTTGTGGAATATTGAGTTCTTTTAATAGTTTTTCAAAAACGTTTCTATCTTCGACAGCATTTATGCTCTCCAGACTTGTTCCCAGGATTTTGATTCCTGCTTTATCTAATTTTGTTGCTAAATTTATTGCAGTTTGACCGCCGAATTGAACCATCACGCCTTTTGGGTTTTCTTTTTTGATAATATTCATGATGCATTCATCGTTCATAGGTTCAAAATACAGTCTTGTCGCAACATCAAAATCGGTAGATAATGTTTCTGGGTTTGAATTTATCATTACTGATTCAAAACCTCTTTTTTGAATTTCAAAAGAAGCATGACAAGAACAATAATCAAATTCTATGCCTTGTCCTATTCGGATTGGGCCTGAGCCTAGAACTATTATGTTTTCTTTCGGTTTTTTATAATTTTCGGAAAGTTTTTCTTTATATTCAACAACTTCATCTTCTTCATCGTATGTAGAGTAGAAATACGGTGTCGTTGCACTAAATTCTGCAGAACAAGTATCAACTACCCTGAAGCTTGCTTCAATTTTAAAAGTATCAAGAAGTTTTTGACCAACGTTGCACATTTCTTGTATTTCTAAATCTAAAAAGCCGTATTTTTTTGCTTCCAAATACAATTCTTTTGAAATTTGCGAGTTTGATAATTTTTTTTGAAAATCAACAATCTCTTTTATTTTTGAAATAAACCATTTGTCTATTTTTGTGATTGTGCAAATTTCTTCTATTGGAATATTATTAAACAAAGCCTGAGCCACTCTGAATATTCTTCTGTCGTCTTGAATTTCCAGTTGTTTTAAAAGTTCTTCATTTATTAAATGTTTGAATTCACGGTTTAAAAGACCTGTATTTTTTTCTTCTAGAGAAGTAATAGCCTTTTTAAATGCGGAAGTAAAAGTTCTTCCGATTGCCATAATTTCGCCTGTGGCTTTCATTTTTGTGCCTAAAATTCTATCGCCTGAAGAGAATTTATCAAAAGGCCATTTTGGAATTTTTACAACAACATAATCAAGCGTAGGTTCAAAAGCCGCAGTTGTTTCATTTGTTATTGAATTTTTTATTTCATGGAGATTGTAGCCTATTGCGATTTTTGTTGCAATTTTTGCAATAGGGTAACCTGTTGCTTTAGAAGCTAAGGCAGAAGAACGAGATACTCTCGGGTTTACTTCTATAATATAATATTGTTTCGATTGTGTATCCAGTGCAAATTGCACATTGCAGCCGCCTTCAATTTTTAGTGCTTGGACAATTTTTATTGCAGATGTTCTTAACATTTGAAATTCATCGTTTGTAAGAGTTTGGCTGGGTGCAACAACAAAACTGTCACCCGTGTGAATGCCAATAGGGTCAATGTTTTCCATATTGCATATAATAATACAAGTGCCGTTTTTATCTCTTATTACTTCGTATTCAATTTCTTTAAAACCTGCGATTGATTTTTCAACCAAAACTTGATTGATGGGAGATTGACTCAAACCTTGATGAACGATTTCTTCGTATTCTTGGGGATTTTTGGCGATACCGCCACCTGCACCTCCCAGTGTAAAAGCGGGACGAATGATTATAGGATAGCCTATTTTGTTTGCAAAATTTTTGGCTTCTTCAATATTTGATACAATTTCACTATCAGGAACAGGTTCTTTTATTTCTTGCATCAATTTTTTGAATCGTTCCCTATCCTCGGCTTTGTTAATGCTTTCTATATTTGTGCCTAAAATTTTTACATTAAATTTTTCAAGAACACCTTCTTTATCCAATTCACAAGCTAAATTCAGAGCTGTTTGTCCTCCTAATGTAGCAATTAAACCCTGTGGGCGTTCTTGTTCAATTATTTTAGACAAACTTTCTATAGTTAATGGTTCGATGTAGACTTTGTTTGCTATTTCTTCATCTGTCATTATTGTTGCAGGATTTGAATTGACGAGGACTATTTCTATTTTTTCTTCTTTTAAGGCTCTGCAAGCTTGAACTCCTGCATAATCAAATTCTGCCGCTTGTCCTATTACGATAGGGCCTGAGCCTATAACTAGAACTTTTTTAAGAGATTTATCTTTCATTTTTTACCTCGTTAATCAAATCAATATTTCTTTTTATGATGTTTATCCACTCATCAAAAATTACGCTAGCATCATTTGGCCCCGGTTTTGCTTCTGGATGAAACTGCACGGCATAAATACCCAGACTTGTGATTTCAAAGCCTTCTAAAGTATCGTCA
>CAKUUG010000062.1 GCA_934692665.1 uncultured Candidatus Melainabacteria bacterium
AGACAGGACTCAATATAGAGAATTTTTCCCTAAAAGTGTACAAAAAGAATTGCATTTAACTCCCAAGGAATACTATGAAAGAATAAAATCTTTTCCAAATTCTCCTTCTTTAACAGATATTGAAAAAATCGATAAAGAATTTGCTGATGGTTTGCATAACTCAATTAACAATATGAACTCCAGAAATCGCAAATTCGGTAGAAAATACAATGAAATTCTAGTTTCCAGACCAAAGATTCAAGGTACATTTGCTTATGACAAAAAATATGAAGACATTCCATATTTCTTGAGAAAATATGCACAAGATAATGACAAATTGCTTATTATATTTGGACCACGCAGATAATACAAATCAGATAGTAAAACGAGAAATAGATTTATTTAGTTCATCTAGCTTTTGTTTGTTCTTTATGTATGATTTTTGAATAGAAATGTAATTTTCTCTAATGCAATCCGGCGTTTTTTTCTGATAAATTCCTCTGCCTATATCAGCAAAACCAAAACCAAGAAGTGCATTGTCCAGATATTTTGCAGAAGGATAATCTTCTTCGACATCAGTCACTAACAAACCATCAAATTTCATTGCATCATATATCAATTTTGCCATAGATGTGCAGACTTCTTCTTGTTCTTTTTCTGTTGTATTGTTTGTAATGTGATACAAAACGTTGTTAAAAAGAATTATATCTTGACTTTCTTTTGGCAATTTTAGAGTTCTTATATCTGCTTTTTGAAAATCACACTCAGGCAAAAGTTCAGTTGCAATTCTTACGTCTTTGTTTGGCAGAATTTTAAAGTAATCTTTGTATTTTCCCCTTGTTAAAATAACAAAGTCATCTAATATATATTGTTTGAAGTCGTATTCTCCATTTTTTGCATAATCAACAACAGTTTGGCTCAAATCATACCCTGTTAATTTGACTTTGTCTTTTAAACCTCTTTCGGCAAATTTCATTGCATAACTATAGACTTCTTGTCCATAAGAACACCCGAGAGAAGCAACTTCAAACTTGTTTTTATTATCACTATCATCACAAGACAAATCGTGCAAAAACTGTGCAATAAAACCACTTCTCAAATCTCTAAAAAAATAAGAATAGTGGTTCAGTCTTCTATTAGGTACCAAAGAAGTCAACTCTTGCCTCGGGTGATAATATGAAGTGAAATTCAGTTTGTTGGTGGGGATTTTTGCCAGCATATTTTTACAAAACATGTAAATATATTTTTTTAACTAAAATATAGAAAAAACCATACTATTTGAAAAATTTGTGTTAAAATCGATTATTATGAAGAGAATGGTTTTAACTTTTGTTTTTGTTTTGGCAACAACAACGAGCGTTTTTGCCAATATTGTCAATCTTAATTTAAAAGAAATGATTGATATCGGATTAAAAGAAAATTTTGAATTGAAAGCAAAAAGATTGGAGCTGGAAGCCAAAAAAGCTGACATAAAAATTGCAAACAGGCTGAAAAATCCGGAAATTCAATCAAACATCGTAATGGGTAATGTAGCTTTGGGAAATTCTTCTCAAGTAGGGGTTGCTCTGCCGATTGAAATGATGAAACGTGGCATTAGAAAGAAAAAAGCTAAAGACGAATACACGACAAAAGAATTGGAACTAAAACAAGCAGAATACAACTACAAGCTCCAAATAATGCAAGCGTATTTTGATATTTTGTATGCAAAATCAGTGTACAGTATTCAACAAGAACGCTTGAAACGTTTTAAAGATTTGGTACAAATCACAACAGACAAACCAAAATATCCTTCGTACGAAATAGACAACCTAAAAGCAGACATACAGTATGCTCAGCAGTTGATTGCAGTAAATAGAGCAAAATCGACTTTGCTTGCAAAACAATTTGAATTGAACAAAATTTTAAACACAGGCGATGATTCAAAAATGTATGACACAAAAGAATCGACCCTTCTTGGCAAATGGGATTTTTTAGAGGTGAAACTTCCTGATTACAATGCTTTAGAAAAAATAGCCTTAAAAAATAGCTACATTATAAAAATTTCAGACAAAAAAATCATAGAATCGCAAGATGCTGTTACTTTGGAAAAACGAAACAGAGTGCCTGATATTACAGTCGCAGGCGGTTATGCTTGGCAAGCTCATAGAAATTCACCAAACGATTTCGGTGGTGCTTTTGTTGGCTTTGGAATTGATTTACCCGTGCTTTACAATTTTGCTTCTGATATTGCAAAAGCGAAAATTTTTCTCGAAAGGGACAAAGTAAATAGAAAATCATACGAACACCAACTAAAATACGAATTGAAAAAAGACTACAATATCTTTAAGTATTCTGCAGAAAATATGGAACATTCCAAAAAAATACTTGATGATTCGGCAAAAATCGTAAAACTTACAACACAAGGCTACATAAAAGGAAAAAACTCTTATACTGATTTGGTTATCAATGAAAACGGCCATCAAGAGATTTTGAGCCAATATTTAACAACTATGCACAGACATTTTTATTCATATTTAGAATTGCTCCAAGATATGGGTTGTGATGATTTGACAGGCGAAGATCTATAAAAATCAAGCAAAATAGATGATTTATTTTTATTTAAAAAATTTTATAATCGTAATATGGATTGTAGAATTTTTGAATTAGTAAATGATGATTTAGAAAAAGAAAATTTTTCGTCTGCATTAGAAAAAATTGATGATTTTTTAAAAACAAACCCCAATGATTTAAATGCTCTGAAAATAAAGGCGGAAGTGTTACTGCGTAACGAACAACACGATTTGTCCATTTCTTTGTGCAATGAATTAATAAAAAAATACCCAAACGACGTTGAAATTTTGAATATCAAAGCAATGGCATATTTTTATAATTCAAAATACATTGAATGTCTGGAAATTTTAGACGAAATATTAAAAATAGACCCTAAAAATGTTGATGCAAGAGGCCTCAAAAAAATAACAAAACTCTTAAATGAACCTGACAAAACAACAAAAGGGATTGATTTTATTTCAAAAAATAAATTTGCAATAATTGTTTTTGTTATTTTGTTTTTGATTTATATACATCCAACAAACGAAACAATGGTTTGCGATTCTAATTATTCTTGCACAGTAGAAAAAGAATTCATAAACACATTTAAAGATAAAAAAGAAATAAAATTGTCAAAAAATTCAACTTTCACATACAAAACATACTATATTCCATCAAAACATAGCGGAAGTTACAATATGTATGTTTATTTTGATAACAAAAACCCTTTTATAATGTATTTTGATAGTTCAAAAGATAGGAATAGACTAGAAGAAAGGTTTTTAAGAAAACAAGCAGATTTTTACAAATATCAAACAAACCCCAAAAACGGTTTTGAAATCGAAAGTTACGCAGATAATTTCGTATGTTATATTTGGCTTGGAATTTTTCTTGTTGTAGCATTTTTGGTATTCTTTGATTCATTTAGAATTAAAGAAAAATGATTTTTTACCTTTAAATATTTTGTCTTACAGATATTTTAAATCATCATCTATTCATCTTTTTTATCATCCGGTATCAATTTTCCATCGCTATCGAATGACATTGCATTTTGTTTATTTTGTGTCCACCCTGATAGCTTTTCATCTTTAAATTCAAACATTTCTTCCGTTTTTGCAGAACCTTCGGAAGAACATTCGAAACCTTTACAAAAATTACTTATTTTTTTATCTTTAAAACTAAATACTTCTTCTGCTTTATTTGAACCATTTTGAAATATTTCAGCAGCATTTTGAAATTCACATAATTCTCCATCCTTAAATACGAATAGTTCCTTAATATTCATTTGGTTATTGTTAATTTCTGTTCCTTTTTGCAATTGTGTCAATTCACCATTTTTAAAATAAAATCCTTCTTTTAATTTTACAGCAGAATCAACATTACTTTCATAACCTTTTAGAAAACTACACAAAGATTCACCAGCGAATATAGGATTATTATCATCGTCTGAAGTAAAAACTGATACGAAATTAAAGCTTTCTTCTGCTTTATTGCCGTTGGCAGAAGTCTCATAACCTTTATTAAATGTGTCCAATCCTCCATAACTGAACTTAAACATTTCTTCCGCTTTTTTCGTGCCATCATCGAGCAGTTCAAAACCTTTTTGAAATTCAGATAATTCTCCATCATCAAACAAGAAGCTTTCTTGTGCTTTTTTGATATTGTTTCCGGAAAGTTCGACTCCGGTAGAAAAACTGTCTAATTTACCATTTTTAGCTTCTATTCTTGTTTTTTCGATAAAGTCATCAATTGTTAAAAATTCACCGTTTTGAGAAGCTCTTTTTATCAAAGTTTTTCCATCTTCAGCGAATTTTTCAGC
>CAKUUG010000063.1 GCA_934692665.1 uncultured Candidatus Melainabacteria bacterium
AATTATATCGAACAATTGGAAAATTTAAAACAAAATTCGAACTTTCGTACAATAAAAAATATCGAAAAAAAAGTCGGAAAGTTTATTTATGTTGATGGAAAAAAACTTCTCAATTTGTCTTCTAACGACTATTTGAATGTTTCAACAAATTCGGATTTGAAGCTGGAATTTATAGAAAAATACAAAAATAACGAAGAATTTTTATTTTCTTCCGCTTCTGCAAGATTACTTACGGGAAATTCTTCTTGTTATAAAAAATTAGAAAATAATTTGTCAAAAATGTTTTCAAAAGAAGCTGCTTTGATTTTTAATACAGGTTACCAATGTAACCAAGGTGTTGTTTCTTCTTTGTTTTCAAAAGGTGATGCTATTTTTTCAGACAAATTAAATCACGCAAGTGTTGTTTCCGGCATGAAATTGTCCAATGCAGAACATTTTCGCTACAAACATTTGGATTATGACAATTTGGAATTTTATTTAAAAAAACACAGAAACAATTACAAAAACGCCATAATAATATCAGAAACAGTGTTTTCAATGGATGGAGATGTGGCGGATGTTCAAAAATTGATAGAATTGAAGAAAAAATACAACTGCCTTTTGATGTTGGATGAAGCACATAGTTTCTGCGTTTTTGGTGATAATTTGGCAGGCATAAGTGCCAATATAAACAAAGATGTCGATATCATCACAATCACTCTAGGCAAGGCTCTTGGCTCTATGGGGGCATGTTGTGTTGCAAACAAAACTATAATTGATTATTTAATAAACAAAGCCTCAAGTTTTATTTTTTCAACAGCTATTCCATCTGCTAATGTTATGTGGAGCAATTTTTTGCTGGAAGAAAAATTTGATTTTTTAATAGAACAAAAAGAAAAATTGACTTCTTTATACAAAAAAGTTCACAAAATATATCCAACAGTAAGTTCTTCGCATATTATTCCGATGATAATCGGCGATAGCGAAAAAACTCTTCAAAAAGCAACAAAACTTCAAAATGATGGATTTTACGTTTTGCCAATAAATCCTCCCACAGTCCCCATTGGCACAAGCAGGCTCAGACTGTCTTTGACATCGGATATAGAATATGACGAAGTAAAAGGGATTTTTAAAGAATGAATTATTTTTGGTTAAATAAAAATGAAAATAAAAAACTAATCGTCTTTTTTAATGGTTGGGCAATGAATGAAACACCTGTTAAACACTTGAAAACAGATGGTTTTGATATTTTGGTTTTATATGACTATAGAAATTTAGACTTCGATTTTTCTAAATTTGATTTTGAAAAATATACAGAAAAAAACCTCGTTTGTTGGTCAATGGGAGTTTATGCCGTAAACAAATTCAAAAATATTTTTGAAAATTTCAATAAAAAAATTGCAATAAATGGCACAACGAGATTGATTAGCAATGATTTCGGCATTCCGGAAAAAATTTATAAAATTACTATGAAATTTTTAAATCAAGAAAATCTGGATAAATTCATAAAAAATATGTTTGATAATGGAAAGCTCAATCCCAATATTACAATAACAAGGAATTTATCTGAACTAAAAGACGAACTTCTTGCTATACAAAACATTGTTTTAGATGATGAAATTACATTTACAAAAGCAATAGTGTCGAATGATGATAGAATTATTCCGACAAAAAATCAACTCAATTTTTGGCAAAGCAAAACAACAATCGAAAAAATAAATTCTACCCACTGTCCTTTTGAAAGCTTTGATTCTTGGAATGAATTGTTATGTTAGATAAAAAACTAATCAAAAAAAACTTTCAAAAAAGTTTAAATACATATAATGAAAATGCTTTTGTTCAAAAAACAATGGCACAAAAGCTTGTTTCTATGCTCAAAAAAAAATCATACAAAAAAATTTTAGAAATCGGCTCTTATACGGGAATTTTGACACTTGAGATTGTTCAAAATGTAAAATTTGAAGAATATTATGCAATTGATATTGTTGATAGTTTTAATTTTATTAAAAACTTAAGCAATAAAATCTCATTTAAACAAGCAAATATAGAAGATTTTTCAACCGAAGAAAAATTTGATTTAATTGTTGCAAACGCAAGCCTTCAGTGGACTGACGATTTTTATAATACAGTTTTAAAACTAAAATCAATGCTTGCTGTTGATGGGCAGATTTTATTTTCGACTTTTGGAAAGCAAAATTTAATCGAAATAAAAGAAGCCTTTAGTGTTGGACTAAAATATTATTCAATTGAAGAATTAAAAAATATGTTTCCTTTTTTTACTTTTGCATCCAAAATTGAAAAAGTAAAATTTAATTCTTCTATAGATATTTTGAAACATCTTAAAAATACAGGTGTAAATTCTCTTCAATCTTCTGTATTGAATTTTAAAACATTAAAACAAGGACTGAAAACTTTGGATGAAGAATTTGATTCTACCATTACCTACAATCCGATTTATATTACAAATTAATATTATTGAAGGCTTTTAAAATATCTTCTTTTGTTGGATTTTCGATTTGAGGTATTTCACCCAGTATTTCAGTATCGCAAAACATTTTTAGTTCTCTTAGAAAGTTTTTTTCGGATAGTGTCGGATTTTTGGGTATTTGGTTTATTATTAAACCTTTTATTTTTATGTTATTTAATTTTGCACATTCTATCGTCATTAATGTGTGATTCAATTTTCCTAACTTTGGCGTTGTTACAATAATTATTTCTTGATTTAGTTCTTTTATAATGTCACAAAAAAGTTTTCCTTTTACAGCCGGACAATACAATCCTCCGGCACCTTCAACAACTGTAAAATCAAACTTGTCGGAAAAATTTTTGAAGTCATTTTTCACTTTTTCCATATCAACTTCGATATTGTCAATCAAACTTGCCAAATGAGGAGAAACTTCACCTTTGAACAAATATGAATACATTGAATCGATATTTGAATATTTTTTCAATTCGTACAAATCAGGAGCGATTAGTTTTCCATCTTTTTCATACGCTCCACTTTGAAAGGGTTTAAAGTAGCCTACTTTTTGATTTTGTGCTTCTTTTTTCAAACACAATCCTATAGAAACAAAGGTTTTACCTATATCGGTATCAATTCCTGTAACAAAAATGCTTTTCATACTTTTCTCCTTGATTTTATTTTAATACAAACATTAACTTTTGTAACAATATAAAAATAAAAAAATGTATTTTTTGTCTATCTAAGCGAACCAAAAATATTAAAAATCCAAATATAGTAAAAACGAATTTTTTATATGCAGAAAACCTAACACCCTGTTGTCAAAACATGGATTTCTAATTTATGGTATATTAATCTTGCTTTCGTAAATAAGGAATTGATATGTTGAAAAATGAAACTTCAAATCAAAAATCTAAAAACACCATAATAATAAAATACAAAAATATTGATTACAATATTGATAAACAAAAATTAACAAGAATATTGGAAATTCTTTTAGATAAAGAAATAGTTTCTCCGACAGATGAAGAAATATGCTCTTTGCTTGTCGAGTATAATTTGTATGACGAAGTTTTTCTATCTCAAATAAACGAACTTTGATTTTTTTATTTACAAAATTATTCGCATGTGGAATAATAATCTTAAGCGAATTAAAAATATGAATAGATTACTCTTACAACTTAAAAATGTGTCTGCGGCATTCAAATTCCTAATATATATATATATATATAGGTTTATTTATCGTAGCTTAAAAAACACATTTCGTGTATGTGCTAGGCCTTTTGCTTTTTTGTTTGGGGGACATGGTTGTGTA
>CAKUUG010000064.1 GCA_934692665.1 uncultured Candidatus Melainabacteria bacterium
TTATTTTGTATAGACGTTGATGGTTTTGATGGGCCTGAAAAACCTTTTGGGTATTTGATTCGAGCCGATGGAAAAATAATCACAGGAAAAAGAGCAGACGAGTGGCTTTTAAAATCAATTCAAGGAGATGAATAAATTTCTATTAAAAATACCTCTATAATTTTATAGAGGTATTTTTGCCGTTGCGTGAGCAATTTTGTTTCCTGCCAAATCAGCAGGTGGGTGAACGCCAGGGTGCATCCATTTCCGTTAAACTGTGAAAACACAAGTCGGTATACTTCAAACACCAAAGCTATGCATCTGAGCAAATTTCTCCCTATTAAATAAAATGTAGGAACAAAATTGCAAACCCACGCAAGGCTACTTACATTATAACATATTTTGTTGTAAAATGTAATTTAAGGAGAAAAAAATGAAAAAAATATTACTTATTACCACTTTTTTATTGGGAATAGTTTTCATTGGTAGTCAACAGATAGGAGCAAAAATGAACACAGATTACACACAAGTTCGAGCAGAACATATTTTGGTTCAAACGCAAGAAGAAGCTAAAAATATTAAAGCTGATATAGAAAGCGGCAAAATCACTTTCGAAGATGCTGCAAAAGAATACTCAAAATGTCCATCAAAAGCAAACGGCGGGGATTTAGGTTATTTCGGTCGTGGAATGATGGTAAAAGAATTTGAAAACGCTTCTTTTGATGGAGAAAAAGGAAAAGTTTCAGATCCTGTCCAAACGCAATTTGGCTGGCATTTGATAAAAGTTATAGACAAAAAATAATCGGGTTTCAATACCCGATTTTTTATTAAGATTTTCGTAAAATTTTATAAATATTTATTAACAATTTTACTTTTTATTTAATTATCTTTTATAATGTAGATATAAGATTTAATTTTTTTAAGGAGAGAGGCTAGTGCAAGAATCGTTGCTAAAAACGGTACAAAAGCTAAAAGCGGAAGACAAAATTAACGTAGAAGAATTAGAAGCAATACTAAACAGTGACATAGATGAAGTTGTTACTCTATGCAAAAAAGCATGCCTTAAACCAAAGACCGACAAGACCGGAAATGCATATTTTACAAAAAGAGATGTAGATATGCTGAAAAAAATTAAAGAATTGTATGTTCAAAGTACAAAAATCCAAAAACCAACGCCTACAAAAATAGCTGCTGCGACAGAAGATATTCAGCAACAAGAATATACAAATCCAAGCAAAAAAATAAACTTTTTAGAAAAAGCTCGCTCTAGAGTAAAAAATGAAACAATCGTTGCAAACGCTGCTCATCCTATGATTTCTTTGCAAGACAAAATTGAAAGATTGGAAAACAACCTAATTTCAAAAATGAGCGAAATTCTAAGCGAAAAAATGGATGGCTTTGATGAAATTATTGTTGAATTGGTTAGAGCAAAAACAGAAAATGAAAATTTAAGAGCTCAAGTAAATTCCCTAAACAAACAAGTCTACATTTTGAAGAATGAACTTGCTTCTTTCACCCCTGTTGTTTTTGGAATTTATACCAAAAAAGAAACTGAAGAACTATAAAAATGGGCAACGCCTTAATTGATTTTTATCACAATCTGGAAGAACCTGTAATTATTTATGATAGAAAACTTGAAATTTTGTATCATAATTTGTCGTTTCAAAAAATATTCGGAAATTTCAACAATTCACAAGGATATTCAGGCTTAAGCAAGTTGTCTTACAGATTTTCTTATCAAATGTGTTTTTTAAATTCTTCTGATTTGAAAACCTACAACCCAATAATCTCTGCGATTGAAAACCCCCACAACTTCACGACTTTTGCTACTTTTCAAAAAGATGAAGTCAATTTCTTCAATTATATGATTAAAGCTTTCAATTTCAAAAAACGTTATCGTGTTGTGTATTTTTACGATATGACCGATGAAATTCAGAAAGAAAAATTAAAAGAAGAAAATGAAAAACTAAAAATTCAAAACATTGAATTTGCTTCAACAAATTCAAAAGCTCAAAACCAAGCTGTTAAAATGGCTCTTTTAAATAGAATTTCCGTAAGCTTGAAAAATGAGTTGGATATTAAAACTCTAATTTTAAAATCTTTAAAAGAATTGAGTATCATAGTTGGTGCGAACAAAAGCTACTTTGCAAAATTCAACAAAGAAAGTTTCACAATAGAATACACATACCCCGAGGTTTACGCCCCACAAATTAATGAAAATGTTTTTTATTCAAAAAAAATAATCGACGAGTTGCACCTTGGAAAAAATTCGATACAAGCTTGTTTAAAAGAGCATGATAAAGCCGAAATTCCTCTTTTAAATACAAGCACTAGAATTATTCTTCCCATACTCAAAAATTCGCAGCTCTTCGGGATTATTGTTATTTTTACCCCGAAAAAACAAATAACCGCTCTCGAAAATGAGCTTCTCGTCGGTATTTCAATGCAAGTTACTTCTTCTTTGTTGCAAGCAAGCTTGTTTAATGAAATTTCTCAAAAAAGAACCGAATTGGAATCGACCATCAAAGAATTGAAAGAAACTCAACTTCAGCTCATAAATTCTGAAAAAATGGCATCACTGGGGCAGTTGGTCGCATCAGTTGCTCATGAAATAAATACACCGCTAGGTGCAATAAATGCCAACAACGAAATGATGAAGAAGATTTTTGACAATACAAAAATTGAAGCATCTGAGATTTTGAAAGAAATAAATAACACAGACAAAGACGCAATAAAAAGAATAACAAATATTGTACAATCTCTAAAGCGTTTTGTTAGATTAGACGAAACTACTCAGCAAGAGGTAGAAATCAATCAAGAGTTGAATTTGACTTTGGAATTGATTCACCACAAAATAAAAAATGGCTACGAAATAATAAAAGAATACGGCTCTATTCCTTATGTAAATTGTTATCCAAATATGTTGAATCAAGTTTTTTTAAATATTTTAATGAATGCAGTTCATTCAATAGAAGATTTAAAAGCCTATGACACTAACTATATAGGAAAAATCAAACTCAAAACCGAAATTGTAGAAGACTTTTTAAGAATAACTATTTTAGATAATGGAAAAGGAATAGCTCAATCTGACAAAGAAAAAATCTTTCAAGCAGGTTTTACAACAAAAAAGAAAGGACAAGGAACCGGTTTGGGGCTTGCGATTTGTAAAAAAATAATCGAAAAACACAAAGGAAACATTTCTTTTGTCAGCGGAAAAATCGAAAACGAACCCGATTACAAAACAATGTTCGTTGTTGATATTCCATTATTTTGATTTTAAAAAAAATACTTGCATAGAATAGTTTATTTGATATTATATATGTATACCTTGGTACTTCAGCTGCCATCAATGATGAAATCATTGAAAAGATAATAGCAATTTTGCTCTATCCAGCTGAGAAAACCAATTAAAACTAAATATCATGCCCTGGTAGCTCAGCTGGATAGAGCAACTGCCTTCTAAGCAGTAGGTCATGCGTTCGAATCGCATCCAGGGTAAATTTATTTAAAGACCTTTATAGGGTCTTTTTTTATTGCGAAATTTACCCCAGATGACTCTTCGAAGCATCCCCCATTAGGCTATTGAAGAAGTTACAAAACAAAGTGCTCGATTAAATGGGGTCCCTGTTCGAATCTTTCCTTCGGTAATTTTTTAAAAGAGCTGTTTTGAGGGGTCTTTTTTTATTGCGAAATTTACCCCAGATGACTCTTCGAAGCATCCCCCATTAGGCTATTGAAGAAGTTACAA
>CAKUUG010000065.1 GCA_934692665.1 uncultured Candidatus Melainabacteria bacterium
TCATGGTCTATTGCAATACAGTTCTAATACAACGCTGTTATTTTGGGTGTACAATCAAGCAATCGTAACTTGGATTATTGCTACTTTATTTTTTAAAAAACCGTACAAAATTGAAAACTTTGGTTTTTTTTCGATTTGTTGTTTATTTTGTTCTCCTTTGGCGTTTTGCGGATTTTTGTCATATTTTTTGATAATTTCTTTTGTTTGCCTAATAAAATCCATCAAAAAAAATCGCATAAAATACTTTTTAGAAAGAATATTTTCAAATACAAATGTTGTTTCGTTTTTTATTTTTGTAATAATTTGTTTGTATTTTAAGAGCAACGCAACTGTAAATAGTAGCGGTTTTGAATTTATTTTTAAAAAAATAGCTGAAAATAAAAATTTATCAATGATTTTAAGTATTTTGTATAACTATTTTATTATTTTTATTTTCTTTGAGGCAGGATTGTATTTTATTCCACTACTTAAAAAATACGGCAAAAATCTTGTTTTTCAAATAACAGTTCTTTTGCTTTGCACCATACCGTTTTTTCGATATGCAGATGCTGCAGATTTTTGTATGAGGGCTTCAATTCCATCTTTATTTATTTTAATGATTTTTGTAATCAAGTATTTGGTGCAAAACAATAACAAAACAGTAAAATTATTTTTGTGTATAATTTTATTTTTTGGTGCGCTTACTCCAGAAATGGAATTTTTCAGAAGCTTTTATAATGACATATTTGCAAAAAAAGATACGCTAATAAAAGATAATATAAAAACATACAACAACAAGATTGAACCCAAAAGTTGCAAATACGAAATATCTAGCGGGACTGACGTTTTAACCAATATTGAAAATCACTGCAATTATGGTTCATTCAATCCAAAAGAACATATTTTCTTTAAATATTTATCAAAAACAAAATAATCAAAAATGTTAAAATTTGTAATATATAAGACTATTTGCCATTAGCATGTTATAAATAAAAATAGAGGAGAAGATGTCTGAAAATTTTATAAACAAGAATAGTATCATAGATGTAAAAAGTTTGGATAAAATCAAAAACGTAAAAGTAAGATTATATGCCGAACTGGGCAGAGCAAATATTTCTCTCAAAGAAGCTATCGAATATGACAAAGGCTCTATTGTCACTCTAGACAAGTTGGAAGACGAAACAGTTGACGTTTATGTTGACGATATATTAATTGCAAAAGCAAAAATTGTTGCGATTGAGGATTCTTATGGTATTAAGATAGTAGAAATAGTTGACAGCAAAAACAAACAGACAAATTAACCATGGCAAAATTAAGCAGATACGAAAACACTTTAAAACCTGAAGGCATAACCAAACAAGAACAAGAAAACCTACTTAGAACCAGAGTAATTGTAATGGGAGCAGGAGGACTGGGTTCTGGCGTTATCATGAATTTGGCTGCTTTGGGTGTAGGTCATATAAAAATTGTAGATGACGGAATAGTATCTGAAACTGACTTAAACAGACAACTAATACACAAAGAAAAGAATATAGGCAGAGCAAGAGTAATCTCAGCAAAAGACTGGATTCAAGAATACAATTCAGACATAAAAGTAGAACTGGATAAAATAAGGCTAAATGACTTGAATTACTTTAGTGTAATTCAAGGGTACAATATAATAATCGACTGTTTTGACAATTATGAATCAAAATATTTGTTGAATGAAATTGCAATTCGTCACAATTTGGTGCTTGTCCATGGAGCAACAAAAGGCTACATAGGTCAGGTAAGTACTATTATACCTTCCAAAACCGGATGTTTATCATGTGTTATTCCAAAACCAAAAGTATTCAAAAATGAAACATTTGCTTCTATTTCTCCGGTTGTGAGTACGATTGCAGCTTTTCAAGCTCAAGAAGTAATGAAACTTGTGACAAAAAACGGAGAACCACTATTAAACAAACTTCTTGTATATGATGGATTAAATACAAGATTCAAAATAATAAGTTACACAAAAAACATGGCTTGTGAGACATGTTCATTGGGAATGTTCTAAATGGAAAAAATGAGTTTAAAAAACATAAAAATGATACTAATTTCCATAATAATTTTACTTGTTGTGGTTTTGGTTTTAAAGTTGCAAATTGCAAGTACTTCTTCTGAAAAAAGACATAGACAGCAACAAGAAGAAGCTTTTGAACAAGAAAACAAAGAAGAAAAACCAAAAGAAGAACAAACAACATACTTTGAAGAAGAAACAGACCAAGATACTCAGAATGTTTCTGAAGATGGTACAAAAAAAGTAAAAAAGAAAAAAGATAAAACAGAAGAAAACAAAGACGAAGAATTTTATTTTCCGGAATCTGATAATGCAGATAATACAACAGCAAAAAGCAACAAAAGACAAGTTTTTTATAGAGTTGAAGAAGAAGATATCGTCCCTGTAAAAAAAGATGAAGAAATTAAAAAAGAAAAAGATAAAGAAACTACGCCAAAAAAAGTAGTAATTCCTGAAGCAGTGAAAGAAAAAACTCCGCAAGAAATTTTTGATTATGCGGTTTTAGAAATGCGAAGAGGAAACCTGAATAGTGCAATTTATGAATTCAACAATGCAATAGATGTTGCAGCCGATTCTGCTACAGCACTGAAAGCAAGAAGGTATTTGGCTCAATGTTATGAAAGAAAAGGAATAAATACCGAAGCATTTGATTTGTACGAATATATTTATTTAGAAACTGGCAAAAAAGACGATTTACTAGAGCTGCATAGAATTGCAAAAAAGACAAAAAGAACATATACAGCTTATACATATATCCAAAATTACGTAGAACAACATCCTGAAGAAAGTGAGTCATTGTCTGCATATATGACTTATTAATTTAAGATTTAAATTAATTAAAATAGTCTAGTATTGCTTTTTCGATGTATTCACAAGCTCTTCCATCGCCATAGGGG
>CAKUUG010000066.1 GCA_934692665.1 uncultured Candidatus Melainabacteria bacterium
CTGATATGGTACTTTTGATTAGAAAAATAGACGATTTGCAAAAAAAATTGTTAGAATTGTATATAGATTACAAAACAAAAGAGCAATTATTTAAAATGTCAGAAGAAAATTTCAAAAAAAGAGAAGAAATATTCAACAATGCCCAAAATCTCTCTAAAGAAGAATTAACCGTGGCTGATGTTTATTATAGAAATGCAAAAACACAAACACAAAAAACCCATGATGAATTTTTAACAAGTAGAGCAATTTTAGAAAATTTGGTCGGCAAAGAAGCACTATTAAAAATAGAAGAAGATTAACCAAAAACACACTTCATTATTTCGTTTGCGATTTGTTTTAAAAAACCAAAAACAACTTCATATAGAATATTTTCTATACTTTTTTCACTTGTTTTTTCTTGGATTTTTTCTGATGGCATTTTTATATACCAAAGCTGTATATCATATTTTTGTGCCAGTTTTTTTGTTCGTTTAAAATACTTAAAATCGGAATCTTTCTCCAGAATCAAAACAATAGCCGGTTTTTTATTTGTTTCTTGTGCATAATACAGACTCTGACCAACACTTTCTGCCCATTTTGGAGCAAAATCAAATTCAACTGCATAAGTCTTTGTAATACAATCTACTCTGGTATCATCAGACAATCTGTATTCCATAATTCCATGCCAGCTATCACACCATTGTTTTTGGTAGTAACTTTCTTTATATGGATGAGAAGCAAAACTCTCTAAAATATTTAAAACAATAAACGTTAGTACGATTTTTTTCATTTTTTAAAATTCTATCAAAATTCGGGATGACAAGATTCGAACTTGCGACCCCCGCGACCCGAACACGGTGCGCTACCAAGCTGCGCTACATCCCGAAAAGCATATTTATTATATATCATATTTTTTTAAAATACAATGTCGAATTTGCAGGAAGTTTTATTGGAATTTTTGTTTGTTTCTTTTTACTGCTTGTTTTAATGTTGTTTTTATAAAAACCCGAACCGCCGTATTTTTTGTCATCCGTATTCAATATCTCAATCCAGTTGCCTTCCGGAAATTCGATATAGTATTCTTTTGCATTTTGATTTGGATAATTTGTGTCAGAAAAATTTGAAACAACATACAATTCATCGTCTTTGTTTTCTACATCTAATCCGATTACTTTAGAATAAGGATGTAAAATGGTTTTTTCTCTATTAAGATTTGCATCAGGCAGAGAAAAATTATTTAAGCTTTTTGTTAGATTTTGTGCATTTTTTAGCTTTAATTTTCCTGTATTAGAATATTTTATATTCCCTATTTTAGAAGCATTTAAAGCGTCGTATCCTGCTTTGTAGCCTTTTTCTATCGACAAGTTTTCATTGTCAAAAGGAAGCGTTGTTTCTCTAAAAAACCTAAAAGGCGTCAAATCTGCATTTTCATCACCTTGAAAAATCATTTTAGGCCCTGGGATTGCATACATTAGAGCAAACGCTGCTTTTTGTTTTGCATAACATTGGTTATATATTTTTTTGACATCATCTACAGATAAGTTACTGTCTTTGCTTATATCCAGATTGTATATATCTTCACTATTGGTTAATTTTCCACTTTGCAACAAAACTGCCAATTTTTCCGATACGAGCTGTGTTTTTTGACATTGGACTATCCTTTTTGCTTCATTTAGAGAAATATTTTTCAATTTTGCATAATCAGAAGCTCTTTTGTCGTCTTCAGAATTTAAGTAAACATAACGATTTAGGTTTAATTTGTCTACCATTAATTTTGGTATCAATCTTGTTCCGTCACAATTTCCGATTTCATCATGACTCATCATATATTTAACCCTGTTTCGAGAATCAAAAATTACATTTTCCAAATCTTCTAACGAAGTTCTATCAAACAAATAATCATTGAAACTGTGGAAAAACTGAAAATCCCACTCAGAATCAAAACCCAATCTTGCAACAGATGTTTGTATAATATCGTCAATTAATTTTGAATGCTGATTGTCATCAACTGCTATATCCTCAGCTAAAAGCGGAGATATGACTCTTTCATCATGCAATTTTCTATAATCTGTCCAGAAATTATAACCATTCGTTTCTATATTGCTTCTCGCATCTTCTGCAATAATAAAAGCGTCGGGTTTGTGGTATTTTACTTCCATTGCAATTTGTTTCATTGTAATATCAGAATCCATAAATTTTGTCATATCGATTCTTAATCCATCGCAGTGAAAATTATCGAGCCAGTTTATTGCAGCATTAATCATATAATCTCTAACATAGGTTGAGTTTTCATTTTCATAATTAAAAGAGCTGCCAAAACCATTTGAACCTTTTATGTATGGGCCTGTTTTAATCAAGTCTTCATTTTCCGGTGCGATGTGATTTGGAACCATATCCATAATCACATTCATTTTATTTTTGTGTATATAATCAATCAATTCTTTGAGTTTGTCTGCACCACCCAAATACTCACTAGTTGCAAACTTGTCACAACCATCATAACCCCAATTGAATGAATAAGTATTTTCAACAGGCATGATTTCTATTGCATTGAAACCATTTTTAGAAGCATTATCGATTGCTTTTTTAGTACCTTCAAAATCGCCATCTTGGGTAATTGTAGCACAGTTTATTTCTAAAATTCTTAAATCATTTATTGTTTTTTTTGTTCTATTATCAGAAGCAACTCTATCATCGTTATTCAAAAACCATTCAGAATCATTCCATTTATAGGCATTTTGGTCATATACGACAGAATCACCATTGATTGTTGGCTGTTTAAAAGAATAAGGATCTTTGACATTTGTTTTTGAACCATCAGCTCTTTCTATAGAGTAATGGTATTTGTCATCAGGAACAACATCTTTTATTGCTTCTTGAGTTTGAAATATGCCGCCACCAACATTTTTCAGCGGA
>CAKUUG010000067.1 GCA_934692665.1 uncultured Candidatus Melainabacteria bacterium
GTACTTGATTATACTTCCAAAATAAATATAGAACCAATTCAAGCAACAGTAACAAAAAAAGACAAAGCAAGTTATATGCCAAATGCAAATGATTTGACAATAAAACTCGTAGCCGACAAAAGAAGCGGAGAAATATTAGGAGCACAAGGTATCGGAAAAACCGGAAATGTTGCACAACGTATAAACACAATTGCAACAATATTAAAAACCCGTGGCACAATAGACACTCTAATGCATTTAGATTTGCCTTATGCACCACCGTTTTCATCTTCTATTGATCCTGTGTTAACTGCTTGTTACAAATTAAAAGAATTGATGAAAAAATAATTTAGTTTATAATAATTTTATGAACAAAATAATTATAATTTCAGGAAAACAATATTCAGGAAAAGATACTTTAGCTGCTATTCTTCTTCAAAAATTAAAAGATTTTAGAAGAGTAGGAATAGGAGATTCTATAAAAATTGAATATGGAAAACAGCACAATTTGACTTTTGAAGAGATTGAATCAAATAAACACTTGTATAGAAATGATTTGATTAATTTGGGGAATTGGGGCAGAAATCAAAATCCTGACTATTGGCTAAATAAATTGTCAAATATGGAAAACATTATTATTCCTGATATCAGAGTAGTCCATGAATTGGAATATTTCAAAAAGAAAAATGCTTTTTCAATTAGGGTAAATTCATCGCTCGAAAATCGCTCAAAAAGAGGGATTGTTGTTAATGGCAATGACGACACTGAAACTGCACTTGATGAATACAGAGATTGGGATTATATAATCGAAAACAACTCTACTTATGAGGATTTTCAAGCAAAAGCAGAAGTGTTGGTTGATGTTTTGAATGATTATATAAATAAATAACCAAAAAGATTTGGTTTTGATTGTTTGATTTAATTCTATACAAAAATCCCGCCTATTAAGACGGGATTTTTTATTATGTGAAAGGTACTTATTTCTAGCCGAATTTGATTGCAGAAGATTGAATATCTGTTCCGACTTGATCGCCAACTGAGGATAGCTCTTGATTGATGTCTTGCAAATTTGTTTCAACAATCGTTTGTTCTTCTTCAATTTGCGTTTGTTTATCTGTCGCTTCTTCTTCTATTTCTTCTTTTCTGTCATCATAATAGTCTTTTATGTTTGTTGTTTGTGCTTCATACTGTTCTTTTGCATCAGCATATTTATTTTTCCAATCTTCGTATTGCGTATTGTAAGCTGTCTCATCCGCAATAGTACCAGAAACAGTTTTTCCTGCTTTATGGTCAGCAGTGGCTTTTTTAAATTCTTCTTTTGAACTAAAGTAATATTCTTTATCGCCAAAAGTACCTCTCGTTGGTCTTTGGTTTTTTACTTCATCGTATGCTTTTTTTGCATCAGTAATTTCAGATGTTTCTTCAGCCTGCAAAACAGATTTTTGATAAGCAAGATTTCTTTGTATGCTACGTTTTTCTCTAGATAAAGACAAGTCTTGTAATTCTAGATCATTTACTTCCGCCTTTAGCGATTGTTTCCTGAGTGATAAAGTTATCCAAGCCATTTCAAGTACCTCTTTCTTTAAGTTCGGTTTACACTACCTTCTGATATTAATTTTCCACATTTGTCGTAGTATTAACATTTTTGTTACAATAATTAACAAAATTTTAAAGAAAAAAATAAAAGAGCTATTTTTTAGCTCTTTTTTAAATATGATTTTTAATTTAAATGTTTGTTGCAAGACTCGGAGCAAGCAAAATAAACTGCCTTACGAGTTCTTTGTCCCATTGAATACCTGCACCCATTTTCAATATTTCACAGGCTTTTGTAACGGATAATCCTTTTCTGTATGGCCTATCAGAAACAAGTGCGTGATAAGCATCAGCGACAGCTACTATTTTTGCAGACAATGGAATTTCATCCCCCTTTAAACCACAAGGATAACCACTTCCATCTATGTGTTCATGGTGATATTTAACAATAGGAATCAAATCATGAAGAGATTTGTTGGGTTTTAATACTTTATCAGCACCAATCACAGGGTGTTGTTTCATTATTGCCCATTCTTCGTCTGTTAATTTTGTCGGTTTCTTTAAGACTTGTTCAGGAATGCCTATTTTTCCGATATCATGTAACAAAGCACCCAATTTTATGCGTTCTACTTCATTTGCAGGCAAATTTATTGCACGAGCAAGTGCTTCTGAATAACGAGAAACAGCACTTGAATGACCTTTTGTATAAGAATCTTTTGCATCAATTGTATTTACTAAAGAAGAAACAACATCGAGCAAGTGTTCATTAGAGATTATTTTTTCATTGTGGAATTGGTTAATCAATTCTTCATCGATATTTACATTTAGGGTAGCATGTTTTTTTGTCAAAACTTTGACATATCCGATTAATGCTTCATTATCCCAGAAATTGTAATCAGAAGTAGAGACAATTTCTGATTGGCCTGTTTTTGTTCTTTTGCTTTTTGCCATATAAAGAGCTTGTTCAGATAATACAACGAGTTTGTCTT
>CAKUUG010000068.1 GCA_934692665.1 uncultured Candidatus Melainabacteria bacterium
TTTAGAAAAAAGAACTTGAGTGAATTTCATTTCATCAGGTTCTTTTTTTATGCTTTGTTTTCGATTCCTGCTTCATAGTTTTAATTGTTGTTGGAAATTCTGTAGATTGTAACACTTTCATCGCTCGATAATGCTCGAAAGGGTAGTCGCACCCTTTGAAGATAGGTTGTTGCTTTAATCTAATTTAGAAAGAATGATATCGATAGTAATTCTCATAAACTTTGTAATTGACGTTGTCATATAGCTTATTTGTATTAAATCTTTCTTTTGTTGCTTGCATTGTTTTGGATATCAGTTTTTGTTATTGAAGTTTTAATAGATAAGCACTTTTTAGTTCATAAATAATATTATCTAGCGTGTTTAGAATATTTTCGCTTGGTTGTTTTAGTAATTCTGAAATGTTTTCTTCAAAGTTTTTTGGGAGTATTTTGTAATTGTCTTTAGCAAACTTGATTAATCTTTTTTCTCCAGGGTGTAATTGTTCATTCAAGGCAAAAATTACATCAAAATAACTTGGTATAAAAACTGCTATTCGGTGGTTTATGCTAACAATATCATTTCTTGCAATAGCCTTTTTGATTTATTCATAATACGATGCAAAGGGTTTGTCAAATTATCCATAAAATTATTCTTTTTTTAACTATACTATAGAATTTGAATGAATTTTTGTAAAGAAATCATCAGCTAGCAAAAAATTTTTTTCAGTTATTTTGTATACCTATCACACATTAAAAGATGAAAGGGGAAAAAATGACAAAAGTAATAACACCTTCGTTTCAAATAAACACATCTCAGTATAGTAATGCTGTAAACAAAAACCAAAAAAAGGCCATGTCTTTAGAAAAACAAGATAACGTTGAATTATCTGTAAAACCTGAAATCTCAAAAAAGAAAAAAGCTCTTATCACTTTTGGTGTAGCGGTCGGAACAGCGACTGTAATCACGGGTCTTGTTACATTAATTAGAAAAGGTAAAGCGAAAAATGAAGGCAGATTGCCTGCAATGGTCAAGGGGGCAGTGAAAAAAGTTCAATCTGATGCCCAAAATATTCAAAATTCAGCAAAAGGAATTCAAAAAACAGCACAAGAACTCCAAAATTCAGCACAAGAATTGCAAGAAAAAGCAAACGGGGTTCAAACTTCTGCTCGAAATATAATAGATGAAACTTTAAAAAGTCTAAAAGATGTTGAGCCATCAGAAGACGGCACAAAAGTCATCAAAAAATTGTCTGATGACGGAAAGACCTTAATGAGCAGATCTACTCAAAGGGGTGAATTTTTAACTATCGACAATTTTATCGAAAAAACATGCATAGAAGCAAGAAACGGCGAATTAACTGCTTTCTCGAGTGGAGTTGAATATTCCGGTTCGTATATCAAAAGACAACAAGAGCGTTTTTACTTTGTAGATGGAATACTAAGTGAATTTCATAGAGGTATTGAACACCCTGATATGAAACAAGTAAAAGTTCAAGAAAGCTTTATTTTTAAAGATAGAGCATTGGAAAAAGTTCAAAAGGGCTATAGATATTTTGCTGATGGTTCTGAAAATATGCAAGAATGCTTTGTTTTTCAAAATGAAAAAATAAATGAATTTAGCAAAGGCTATGAACATTGTTCAAAAAACGGCTTAGACAAAACCCAAGAAGTATTTCGTTTTAAAGAAGACGGAATGTTGAGTGAATTTAATAAAGGTCAGTTGTGTAACACTGATGGTGCAGGTAAAACAGAAGAAATTTATTTGTTCAACAAAGGAAAATTGGATGGGGTTGCTAAAGGTTGCGAAACTTCTAGCGATGGTTCAATGAAAGCAGTAGAAAGTTTTAGTTTTGAAAATGGAAAATTAATGAATTGGATAAAACATGAGCCTGATAACAAAGTAAAAGCGTAGCTTATAAACAAATTCAATAAAATATATCATACGAAGAATAAAAGTTTTAAAAATTATCCGCAAAAGAATTTATTTGATTTCGATTTTGCTGCAAAGCTTTGATTGCTTTCTTTACAAAAATTCATTAATAGGCAAAAAACTGTCATAATTTGTTTTTTATAATTTGTAGTCACAAGATTAAAG
>CAKUUG010000069.1 GCA_934692665.1 uncultured Candidatus Melainabacteria bacterium
GATTAGGGGTTTTGGGTGATTGGGAACATCCTTATGTTACTATTGCACCTGAATTTGAGGCTCATCAAGTCGAATTGTTTTGGCAAATGTATAAAAAAGGCTATATCCAAAAAGGCCTAAAACCTGTTTACTGGTGTGCAAACTGTGAAACAGCTCTTGCTGAAGCAGAAGTTGAATATGCGGATATTTCTTCTGATTCAATTTATGTAAAATTTGAAGTAAAAGATTTTGAAAAACTATACAAAAAAGCAAACATAACATCTTCAAACAAATTGTATTCAATTATCTGGACAACAACACCTTGGACAATACCATCAAATGTTGGTATCTGTTTAAATCCTCGTTTTGAATATACTATTTTTGAATACAAAAATGAAAATTACTTTGTTGCAAGTGATTTGTTAGAAAAATATTTAAAAGACGTCGAATGGGAAGATATCAAAGTTTTAGGAAGTCTAAAAGGCGGCGACTTTGAAAAATTCTGTGCTATTCATCCTTTGTACAATGATAGAGAATCATTGTTGATATTGGGTGATCACGTAACATTAGATGCCGGCACAGGTGCTGTTCATACAGCTCCCGGACATGGTCTAGAAGACTGGGAAGCAGGACAAAAATACGGACTTCCAACTTTTTCTCCTTTTGATTCAAAAGGTTGTTGGACAGACGAAGTTCCTGATTTAAAGGGTATTCCGTATTACAAAGGAAACTCAATTGTAATAGAAAAATTGAAAGAAACAGGTGCTCTGATTAAATCGCAAGAAATTATGCACTCATACCCACATTGTTGGAGATGCAAAAAGCCTGTTATGTATCGTTCTACCCCTCAGTGGTTTGTTAAAGTGTCAATGTTTAAGGATTTGGCTTTAGAAAATATCAAAAAAGTCAGCTGGTATCCGGCATCCGGCGAAAAACGTATTAGCAACATGGTAGAAAATCGTTCAGAATGGTGCATTTCAAGACAACGTGCTTGGGGCGTTCCTATTCCGATTTTGTACTGTAAAGATTGTGGAAAACCAATCATAAACGAAGATACAATTAAAATCATTACAGAAAAATTCAAAAATGAATCATCTGACGCTTGGGTAAAATACGAAGCAAAAGACTTTTTGCCTGAAAATTTCAAATGTGAATGCGGCTGCACTGAATTTGAAAAAGAAAGCGACATAATGGATGTTTGGTTTGATTCTGGCTCTTCTTGGTCTGCTGTTGTAAAACAAAGAAAAGATGAATTCCAAACTGACGGTTCTGATGTTATTCCTGTTGATATGTATTTGGAAGGTTCTGACCAACATAGAGGTTGGTTCCAATCTTCTTTATTGATCGCCAGTGCAACAGATGAAATCCCGCCATACAAATCTGTCTTGACCCATGGTTTTGTATTGGATGGAGAAGGCAGAAAGATGTCAAAATCTCTAGGCAACATCGTTACACCACAAGAAATCATAAAAATCTACGGAACAGATGTTTTGAGATTGTGGGCAGCAAGCGTTGACTATAGAAACGATGTAAAAATCGGCGACAATCTAATAAAACAGCTTGTTGAAGTGTTCAAAAAAACAAGAAACACCGTAAGATTCCTTTTGGGAAATCTGTTTGATTTTGACCCAAAAAGCGATTATGTTGAATACAAGGATTTGGAAGATATAGACAAATTTGCTCTTTCAAGATTGTCAAAACTAATCAAAAATGTCGATGAATCATTCAAAACTTACGAATTTTACAAATATTTTCAACATCTGCAAAACTTTGCAAGTACGGATTTGTCTTCTTTCTATTTGGATATCGTAAAAGACAGATTATATACAAAAGGCAAAAAATCACAATCAAGACGTGCATGTCAAACTGTAATGTATGAAACATTAATGACATTAATTAAGATTTTAGTTCCTGTTATGCCTCACCAAGCAGAAGATATCTGGCAAAACATGCCGGAAACTCTAAAGAGCACTGTTTCTGCTTTGTTGTTAGAT
>CAKUUG010000070.1 GCA_934692665.1 uncultured Candidatus Melainabacteria bacterium
CTTCCATATTTTTTTGATTTAAATGTTTCCAAATGAATATTGTTTTTAAGAAGAATATCAGAAATATCTAAATTTCTTGTTTTGTCGTATTCAACAAAAATGACACCCTTGTCATTCAAGAGTTCATCTGCTTTTTTTATTATTAAAGAATAATCATCTTGCCATGGAGGATCTAAATATATTATAGAAAATTTGTCATTTGTTTTAAATTTTAAACAATCAGTTACGATTATATTTGGTTTTGTTTTTATTTTTGAACAATTTTTCTTAATTACAGAAGCATTTTTAGGGTTTATTTCTAAACTTACAACATTATATCCTCGAGATACAGCTTCTAAACTCATAATTCCGGAGCCACAAAACATATCCAAAAAAGAATCATCAGACAAATCAAACTGCAAAAGCATATTAAAAATACTTTCTCTAACTTTTGACAAAGTAGGTTTAACGTCTTTTGGAACTTCTATTTTTATACCTTTGTACTGCCCTGCTGTAAGATACATTTTCTTAAATTACCCTTTAAAATAAATTTACCATGAAAAAAATAATTGTTATAGGAGGAGGAGCAGCAGGTGCAAAAGCTGCTTCTAAAGCCAAAAGATTAAATCCAAAAAACCAAGTTGAACTCTACACAAAAGAAAAACACATAGCATATTCAATGTGTGGACTGCCATATTTTATCGAGGGATTAGTTGATGATATCAATAAACTAGTCATAAAAACTCCAAAAGATTTTATAGAAAACGGGATAGGAGTTTTTACAGAACACAATTTGGAAGAAATTTATCCGGAAAAAAACTGTGTTTTAATTAATGGAAATCACATTTTTTATGATGAATTGATTTTGGCAACCGGAGCAAGAAGTTTTGTACCTGATATTAAAAATATAAACGCAAACAATATTTTTACGCTCAGAAGTCTGGAAGACGGAATAAAAATCAAAGAAGCAACGCAAAAATTCAAAACGGCTATGATTATAGGGATGGGCTATATCGGAATAGAGCTTTTAGAAGCATTTACTAAAAATGACTTGGATGTAATTGCGATAGAAGAGAATACAAGAGCAATGGCAGGTGGTTTTGATGAAGATTTTTCAAATATTATACAAAATATTTTGATTGAAAAATGTTCGACAAAACTAAAAACTCATTACAATCAAAAAATAGACGAAATTCTAATCGACGAAAACAATAATTTTAAAGGTGTAAAAACAACATCAGGACTCGAATTGTATGCAGATTTTTGCGTTTTGTGTACAGGAGTTAAACCAAATGTTGAAATTGCAAAAAATGCAGGAATAAAACTTGGCACTGCAGGTGGCATTTATGTAGATACAAAAATGAGAACAAACATAGATAACATCTATGCAGCAGGGGATTGCACAGAAGAATACTGCATCGTCACAAGACAAGCAATATACATAGGGCTTGGAACTTTTGCAAATAAAGAAGGTAGAGTTGCTGCAATAAACGCTGTTTTAGAAAACGGCGAAGAAGTTTTTGACGGCGTTTTGCGTTCAGCTATTACAAATTTTTATAATTACTCGATTGCAAAAACAGGCTTGACTTATAAAG